>NZ_JATABH010000033.1:0-39656 GCF_036533775.1 Vibrio sp. M260112
AACGTTCTGTTCAAATCCCAATTTACACTCAGATTAGACGTAACTTAAAACTCTCTACTCATTCTATTATCCATAATGCTGATGAAATTATTGCAAAAGGTCTGGTACCGAATTTAGGTAAGCGTATAGCGAATGTGGCGATTGGTATCGCGACATCTCGTGGAGTTGGTTACGTAGGGCTAGTGCTTGGTGCAGCAAGTGGTACGAAGAATATTTATGAAGCCTGTTCTATCGATGGTTCAGGAGAATGCGGCAAAGTTACCGCTCGTGAAATAACAGGATTTCTTGGTGGTGTCGGTGGGGGAACCATCGGTGGAAATATCGCAGCCGGCGGTACTCTTTTGGTATTGGGTATTGTAGGAGTTACCTCTGCGCCTGTGTTAGCGATTGCTTCAATTAGTGCTTTTGTTGCAGGAGGCGCGGTTGGTGGAATTGGCGGCTCAATGTTAGGTAAAGCTACTGGTGACATTATGTATATTGCTTATCAGTGGGGGAAAGATCAGGTTGAAGCTATTCAGGAAAATGCTAGATGATTACATTTAAATTAGTTTTGGCCTTATTTACAGTGCTTATATTTTGGTGTTTTATTATTTGGTGTGTACTCGGTGCGATTATGTTCGCTATGGTTTCATTCGGAAATATTGAACGAATTGTATTTATTGACAAGCAATTAGCTAGGAATTTGGATAAATATTACGATGAGCAAGGATATATGAAATGGAACTATCAAATGTCCTACGCAATTGGAACTCGATTGATGTGTTACTGGCTTGCCTATCCTTTTATCAGACATAGAGTGACCACTAAATCTAAAAAATTCAGACTGTTTATGTGGGTTAATTGTATTGGCAGCTGGATCTTTGTTATCGCATCATGCTTTTCCCTATTGGTGGAATGGCTGGAGACTATAGGTTAATCATTCACTGAAGCTGTACACCGATGAAAGTGGCAAGCAACAAGTCGTTGGTATAGGAAGTGCATACGGTGATCGTGTAGCGAAGCGTAAGGCAGTGCAGCAAGGGCAACACTTTATTGCTGAGTTGGATAATGATATCACCATTACCTGGACACCTGACGGCTCAACCGATGTACTCACACCTGATACCGTCCTCCCCGAGAATGACCAACTGGATGTTCACAATATCTTGGTTCACCCAATTGAAGAGCACGAGCAAGAAATTGGCACGGTTCTCTACCCAGAAGAAGATCTAGTCGAATATATTGTCACCTTCCCTGCGGATGCTGGGTTGCCTCCTCTTTATCTTGTTTTCAACAAACCTACCTCGGGTTCAGCTACGAACCTTAAGTATGTACCAGCTCCAAGAGGGAATCCTCCATTACCTGCATTCCCTGAGGCAGTAAAAGCAAAGAAAAAAACGACAGTACAAGGTGGGGGCAAGTTAAGAGAACGATGGAAAGACAGAAAAGGTCGTATATATGAATGGGACTCTCAGCATGGAAACGTTGAGGTATATACAAAAAATGGAAAACACTTAGGTGAGTTTAACCATATTACTGGGGAACAGACGAAGGATGCAGATCCTTCACGGAAGGTGGAAAAGTAATGAAAGTTGTAGTTGAAGCGTTTGACAAGAAAAGTGAGCTTTTAGTATCAGAAATCGAGGTGAAAAGTTCATATATTGATGAGGTTTCGAAATTACTAGGTTTAAGCGACGATGATCTCCGTTTTCTTTTAGCTGGTGCTGGCGGGTTCGATATCTCGATTGAACAAGTAAAAGCAATCGAAACGATAATTTGTGAAAGTTTTTATAGCTCTCAATGTGACTATCAACTTGGTACAAGTTAACTTACTTGTTAATAGATAACACATACATTAAATCGGTGCGTTGGGGCAAATGTACACCGATGAAAGTGGCAAGCAACAAGTCGTTGGTATAAAAACGGGGGAAGGAAGTGCATACGGTGATCGCGTGGCGAAGCATGAGGCGGTGCAGCAAGGGCAACACTTTATTGCTGAGTTGGATAATGGTATCACTATTACTTGGACACCTGACGGCTCAACCGATGTACTCACACCTGATACCGTCTTACCCGAGAATGACCAACTGGATGTTCACAATATCTGGGTTAGCCCAATTGAAGAGCATGAGCAAGAAATTGGCACGGTTCTCTACCCAGAAGAAGATCTAGTCGAATATATTGTCACCTTCCCTGCGGATGCTGGGCTCCCTCCTCTTTATTTAGTCTTCAATAAACCAAAAGTAAAGCCATTGGAAGTCGGAACTTACGGTGAGTTAGCACCTAAAAGTAAAAAAGATGGTATGGATATTGACCATATTCCATCTCAGGCTGCTTTAAGAAGAGCAACAGAAAGTGCATTGCAGGGGCAAGCTCTTACTAAAGAGGAAGAACGTACGTTAATTAATACTGCTGCTGCAATTGCTATACCTCAGGAGGTTCATCGAAAGTGTAGTGAAACATACGGTGGTAGAAATCAGGCTGATAAGCAGAAAATTGATGCAATGGATATAAAATCGGCGGTTGACTCTAATTTTGACGCTATTAAAGAGTGTTTGAAAAATGAAGGCTATAGTGATGAAGATTTAGAAAAGGCCAGAACTCAACTACATGAAATTAATATTAAAAATGGTTGGTATTAAATGAGCGCGTACAAAAAATTTCTCGGAAAGAAATACAATGAATTACTAAAACAGGCGAACTTTTTAGCTTTGATTGGTGGTAATGTTCCAGAAGTATTGAACTCTAATAGTGATGCATTTTACATATGTGTTGGCTCATCTGGTATCGAGTTTAGGTTTGATCGCCAAACTTATGAGCTAACTACTGTTGTCGTGACTAACTCAGCTTTTTATGAGGATGAGCTTAATTTGGTAGAAAACCGTTTTCAGGTAAGAAATGTTCTTGGTTTACCGTCAAATGAACGGCCTGAGAAAAATATCCCTGTTCTCGGGAGAGTCGGCGCAATGGATGAGTATACAGATGAGAGAGGGGTTTCTACACAAGTAGTGTATAGAGTAGGGTCTGATGATATTGAAAGGGTACATTATCAAAAAAAAAGGAGTATATACCCGTAATCATTGAAGATGCTTGATTTCTCAAGCTCTTCGTATTCACGTATCGACCGTTGCTGGGGGAACCACCAGCGGAAATATCGCTGCTGCTGGCACGCTATTAGTATTGAGTATTGTAGGAGTTACCTCTGCGCCTGTGTTAGCAATTGCTTTAATTGGTGCTTTTGTTGCAGGAGGAGTGGTTGGTGGAATCACTGGTACGGCTATTGGAAAAACCTTTGGTGATATCCTTTATGAAAAGGTCATCGACCTTAAAGAATCGAGTGAAGAGCTTGTAGAGGATTGGCTTTGAGTAATTTTTTTGAACATGCTTATACTATTATTACAGGCATACTAGCTGTATATGTGATCATATGGTCTGTTCCCGCAGTAATTATGAGTGCAATGGTCTCACTAGGAAGCATTGAAAAAATTGTATTTATTGATAAGCAGGTAGCTAAGGATTTAGATAAATATTACGACGACCAAGGGTATATGAAATGGAACTACCAAATGTCCTATTCTATAGGGACTAGATTGTTTGGTTACTGGCTAGCCTACCCATTTATAAGACATAGAGTAACAACTAAATCTAAATGGTTCAGATTGTTTATGTGGATTAATAGTATTGGGATATGGAGCTGGCTTCTAGTTCCTTCCTTATCTTTTGTAGAAAAATTAATGTAACCGTAGTTGTGTGAAATCAACGTACATTCAGCAAAGTTACGATGCGTGTCCGTTTCAGTATGTACACCGTATCCGCCCCATGATCCCACGGGGCGATTTGCTAGTGCTTGAAGTTCCAAGGCAGGAGTGCTTCGATATCTGGCTCTGCTTTCGCCAGCTCTTTCATGCACTTGACCATGTAGTCGTAGAGGATAAGGCCGTTGGCTTTCGCTGTCTCGACGATACTGTATCGCTTCAGCTCCATTAGATTGGTCGAGAAGAGCTTAATTGCGTTAGAGCAAAAGTGGAGACGGCTATGCATCACAAATCGCTGAAATAGGCACTAAAAAGAAATCACTCTAAGATCGTTAACACTCTTTCACCAAAGAAACGACAATATCACCGCTCACTGGTACCGTTTCATCAGCTTGAGCAAGCATTTGAATGTGCTGCTTGCTGTTAACCGTAAACAATGGCACCACTGTCGCTGATTTATACTGCTCTTGGTAATCCTCGTAACCAAAGCTATCACTCAGCTTAGTGTGTTTTATTTCTGCGCCTTGGCTAATCAGACTCGCGAGCTTTTTGTAACTAGTCGTGCCTCCGAGTAGCAAGGAGTAGGCGTGTTCCGAATTATGGCTATGCTTATCCAACCTCTCCTGCTCTTTTTTATCTTGCAGGCTAAACACCTTACGATACCCAAATTCATTCGAGAAATGTACGCTCGCCACCGAGTTTAAGTGCTGATCGGGCGTAACTGCCAACACTTGCCCTATCCCAATCAAATCAAGGTACTCATCGGCATGACTTGAAGTCGGGTTGCCATAATAGCTGTCAAAACCACCCATACGTGCTTTACTAACATAATCCCAGTTGGTATCTGACATAAGCACGCGACAACCGTAAGTTTGAATCGCTTTACCCAATGCTCTCGCCACATCGTTCGCGCCAACGATTAAAAAGCCTCTTGGTGCTGGCTCAGCGACCCCAAGCAGATTGGCAATCGGACGAGCGGTGGCACTTTGCAGCACCACGGTACCGATGATGACCATAAAGATAAGTGGGACAAGTAGGTTGGCTTGCTCAACATTTTGCTGAGTTAGCTTAATGGCAAATAGAGACGACACCGCTGCTGCAACAATACCTCTAGGTGCCACCCAAGCAAGAAATGCTTTCTCTTTAATTTCTAAATTGCTGCGCAAGGTGGATAAGAAAATGGAAGCTGGGCGCGACACCAACTGAATCACGATAAACAGCGCCAAAGCTGCCCACCCAAGCTGAGCAAAGTCACTCAACTCAACCCTAGCAGCGAGCAGAATGAATAAGCCAGAAATAAACAAAATGGTCAGGTTTTCTTTAAAGTGGAGGATATGACTGATGTTGACGCCTTTGGCGTTCGCCAGCCAAATACCCATCACGGTTACTGTCAATAGACCCGATTCGTGTGCTAGGTAATTGGATAAGGCAAACACGCCTAACAAGATGGTCAGCACAGCAAAAGGCTGTAAGTACTCTGGTAGCCAGTGGCGCCGTATCATAGATGCAACCAACACACCTGCGGCGATGCCGACAGAAAAGCCAATCACCACAATCAAACCAAATACCGCCAAACTGTGCATTTGACTGTGCGAGACAATGAACTCGTATACCATCACTACAAACAGCGCGCCTAGAGGATCAATAAGTATCCCTTCCCAACGCAAAATATTGGCGAGCTTCGAGCTCGGTCTGACCGTTCGTAGCAAGGGAACTATCACGGTTGGCCCAGTGACCACCGTCAGGCTCCCGAACAAAAATGCCAGCGCCCAATCTAGGCCTAATAAATAATGCGTCGCCACGGTAGTAATAATCAATGACACCACAGCGCCGATCGTTACTATGCTCCAAACACTCTTACTTATCCCTTTGATCTGCTTAAAATTGAGCGTCAAGCTGCCTTCAAAAAGAATCACTGCAACCGCTAAAGAGATAACTGGAAAAAATAGATCCCCCAACGCTTCTTGAGGAGAAAATAGACCAAGTACAGGCCCCACTAACAAGCCTGCTATGAGTAGAAACAAAATAGCGGGAAGTTTTAGCTGCCATGCAACCCATTGGCAAATCAAACCCAGTAAGCCAACACTAGCGAGGGTTAGTGCAATCGTCTCCGAAGTCATTGAGTATCCTTATAACGAGCGAAGTAGAATTTTCTATACTAAACAGTGGGTAATAATTAGACAACAACGCCAAGTAAAACCAAACCATTACTGTTTGCTTATAGACAGTTAAATAAAAAATGGCTCTAAAAATAGAGTCCTTTATACCGAATCAACTTGAAGATGCAGTGTATAGAGACTAGAGATATGAACAATTACAAAGATTAGGGATCAAGTGGGAAGTCTTGGGATTGAGTGGGATCATAAATAGGGATGAAGCTAGGAATGACGCGGGGTTTGAGGTCTTTGTATCTTGAACCCCGCTTCCTTTTGTGGCTTTTGAGCTGTTCTGGTCGTTTTGAGCAATCCTTTAAAATTAGCCTGTTTTGGTCTGTTAAATTGAGCACTAAAGTAAATGTCGAAACGTAGCTTTAAAACTAGTTTAAAGATTTAAATTTTAATCTCCAATGTCTTTAGCAATGTGAACTACTTGGCCGACTACTTCAAACTGATGTTGATCTTCCTTTGGTATGTCTAAAGGGCTATAGAAGCTGTTGTCGCTAATTAAGCGCCAGGTGCCTAGCATGCTTTGATAACGCTTCACAAATAGCTCGTCGCCGTTCCTGAAGATATATATATGACCATCCGCTGGTTTGTTTCTGCCTAGGTGTACCACCAACGTATCATTGTTATGTATCGTTGGCTCCATGCTGTCACCCTTGGCCCAAACGATCGCTAAGTCTTTTTCGTTAAACCCTCTGTACTTCAACCATTTACGCCTAAACGCCAAATATCTCGTTGGTTCTAGCTGATCAGGGTTTAATGAGCCATGGCCCGCAGACACTTGAATTCTGTATCCTGGTATCAGTGCGAATTCTGAAAACATTTCTTCCGCATTGATATGGGAGTTATATCTGTCAGGGTTTTGATCTTTTACCGAATCAATTACCTCTCTGTCTTCTCGTTGTACATACACAGCTTCGCCTGATGAAGATACAGTCACTAGATATTCAATACCAGAACCCTGAACGCCTTCCTGTTTACGTGACCTCCATCCTTCACGCTTTGCCTTTTTATGAACTCCTGGACCTGAACTCGGCATTCCTGGGAGTTTGCATATGTCCTTAACGGACATCCATTGGTTATTCAAAATTCACCTCTTTAGAAAACTAAGTTACTTAAAAAGTTTCTAATTATTGAAAAACAATAAGTTGTCGATTTTCAACAACTTACACGGGTTTATGAAAAGCTCATTGAAAAACTTTTAAAAAACCTTTTGGCAAACTTCAGTTTTCCAATAATCTAATAATCAGAACAGTTAATCAAAAACGATTATTAGTTTCCTAATAGGGTAATTCAGAAACAGGAGAAAGGAAATGATTCAACAGGATTGGCATCGAGCTGATGTTATTTCCGCTCTGAAAAAGAACGGTACATCAATGGCAGCCCTTTCACGAAAAAACGGACTAAGTAGTGGCTCTCTCTACAACGCATTAGTGCGCCCTTGGCCTAAAGGTGAGCAAATCATCGCTGATGCCTTAAATAAAGAGCCTGACGAAATTTGGCCAACTCGTTACGTAAATTTTCAGAAAACTGCGTGAGGTTTAGAACATGGAATGGATAACTGCCAAAGAGCTAATTGAACTTCCTGGTGTGCCTAATTCTTCTGTTGGTATTCGAAAAATGGCGGAACGTGAAGGTTGGGAGTCGAGAAAGAAAGTAGGAGTTCAAGGTAAAGCGATTGAGTTCTCAATCAAGTCTATACCTGCGGTAACTCAAACAGCCTTTTACAAGCGCGAAGGCAAAATCAAACTTGGCGATCAAATTTTGGTTCTTCCAAAAGAGAAAAGCCAGAAGACTTACTGCCGTGAGGCTCTTTGGGCTCGTTGGAGTAAAACCAACAACGCTGCTAAAGAGAAAGCTCAACAGGCGCTGCGCACTGTTCAAGCCGTGCATGCTTTACGCAAGAACGGCATCAAATTAATGGACGCTTACGAATCTGTTTCAGAAGAGTATGGCGTGGCACTTTCAACACTTCGCCGCAGCTGCGCGAAGGTGAAAGGCATTGATGAATGTGATTGGGCTCCAGCTCTGCTACCCAAGCACTTTGAAGTAGCGCAAACCAAGAAGGCAAAACAATTTGCTTATATCACTCCAAATGCGTGGGAGTTCTTCAAGTCGGACTACCTAAGTCTAGAACAGCCCACCATGACAGCCAGCTATGAACGCCTAAAAGATGCCGCTGTGCATCACGGCTGGAAAGTGCCGAGCTTGAAGAGTCTAAGCCGCCGTCTTGAACACGAAGTACCAATTCAACAACGAGTTCTATTACGTGAAGGTGAACATGCACTGCACCAAATGTTCCCACCGCAAGAGCGTACTGTTGAAGGGCTTCACGCCTTGGAATGGATTAACGGCGATGGTTACCAACATAACGTTTTTGTTCGTTGGTTCAATGGTGAAATTCTTCGTCCTAAAACGTGGTTCTGGGCAGATGTATACAGTCGAAAAATCGTGGGTTGGCGTTGTGACCTGAGTGAAAACACAGACAGCATTCGCTTGTCACTGATGGATGTGTGCGAGAAATACGGCATTCCTAAAGAGATCACACTGGATAACACCAGAGCAGCTGCCAACAAGTGGATGACAGGCGGCGTACCTAATCGTTATCGCTTCAAGGTTAAAGAAGATGACCCTCTAGGCATTATCCCAATGCTGAATATCAAGCTGCACTGGTCAAGCGTAATTCTGGGCAAAGGTCATGGCCAGGCGAAACCTATAGAACGTGCGTTTGGTGTGGGTGGCATTGAGGAATACATCGATAAGCATCCCCTTTGTCGAGGTGCCTACACGGGCCCGAACCCTATGGCGAAACCTGACAACTACGGTAGCAAGGCGATTGATGCGGAAGACTTCCTAAACGCAATAGCTCAAGGCGTAGAAATGTATAACGCCAAAGAAAACCGCAATACAGAAATCTGTAAAGGGTTTATGAGCTTTAACCAGGCATTTAATGCCAGTTATGAATCAGCCCCTATTCGTAAAGCGAGTTCTGAACAGCTTCAGATGATGATGTTGCAAGCTGAAGCTGTGCGTGTTTCTCGTCATGGCACGATTTCACTGGATGCAGGTGGAAGCCTAAAAGGACGCAAGAACCGTTACTACCACGATTCGATGATGAATTACATCGGTCAAAAGCTCGTTGCTCGATTCGACCCTCTCAAGCTGCATGACTCTGTAGAGATTTACACCCTCAACGGTGTGCGAGTTTGTACTGCGGACTGTCTTGAAAAAGTGGGCTTTGGCGATACGCAAGCTGCTCGTGAGCACAAACGTAAACGCACTCAATTTACCAAAGCTAATAAAGCAGCAGCGCTGGCTCAAACAGAAATGGATGCATTGGAAGTTGCCGCCATGATGAAGCCGCTGGAGGAAGAAGTCATCCCTGAGACCAAAGTGGTTGAGCCATTTAGACCAATATCCATCGGTAATACCGCTCAGCAAGTTCAAGTCGATCATGACATCGATGAAGACTACGAAAAGAACTTCAGTGAGAGCGTTGCCTACTTGATGGAACAGCGCAAGAAGAACCGCCTTTAAACCGAATTTAAACATAGAACAAACGGAGAATAACTATGACAAGCAACGTCGTCACCCTTGGCAATAGTGAAGCCAAAAGCACAGACACTCTTATGCGAGTGAAAGCGTTGACAGAATCCAAAACGGTTCCTGCTTCGCAGATAGCGAAAGAGATCAGCGTTTCACCTGCCACCCTAAGTCAGATTTTGAATGGTTCATACAAAGCTGACCCATCAAAAATGATCGACAAGCTAGAGAACTGGCTGCGCATGCGAGACCAGCGCAATGCCACTCCGAGCGTTAACCCTGGCTTTGTTATGACGCAGACCGCGAAACAAATTACTGATGACCTGACCTACGCCCAAGTGACTGAATCCATCGTGGTTATCTTTGGCGCATCCGGTGTGGGGAAATCTGAAACCCTGCGTGAGTACAAACGCAATAACAACAATGTCTGGATGATTACAGCCAGCCCAAGCCGCTCAAGCCTGACAGAGTGCCTTTACGAACTTGCAATGGAACTGGGCATGGATGACGCGCCGCGTAGAAAAGGCCCGTTGTCACGTGTGATTCGTAACCGCCTTATGGGGAGCGAAGGCTTAGTCGTTATCGATGAAGCCGATCACCTTGATTATCCAACGTTGGAAGAGCTGCGCATTCTACAAGAAGAAACCGGAATCGGCATGGTTTTGGTTGGCAACAACAAAGTCTACACGCAGCTGACGGGTGGACGTCGAAACGAAGATTTTGCGCGTTTGTTCTCTCGCATTGCCAAGAAGCGCGGCATCCACAAAACCAAATTGGCAGACGTTCGCGCCATTGCAGATGCCTGGAATGTCAATGGTGAAGCTGAACGTAGTTTGATGGTGCAAATCAGTGAGCGTCCAGGTGGCCTTCGACTACTAAGCAAAACCCTAAAACTAGCGGCCATGTTTGCTAAAGGCCAAAGCATCAATGAGCAAGTGCTGCGTAAAGCGTTTGCTGAACTGGAAACCAATGAGTGAGGTGTGTGATGGGAATTGAAGCAAAAGTGAAATGTGACGACAGACATTGTGAAGCCGAAGTCAATCTAGTGGCTCATGACTTTTCAACAGCTGAAATTCAATTTTATGACCTTGAAGAACAAGGTTGGTCTATTGACCGAGATGGAGTGGATTTATGCCCAGAGTGCAACCCCAATTTTGATAGCGATAAAGCACGTTATGAACAAGCTTTGAAAGTCGCTGAAGAGTTGATTGTTAAGCAGGACTTAAACCCAACGGAAACGTCTCTGTTAAATGAAGCAGTGAACTTCTGTGAGAAATATGAAGCGAAGCAAGGATGGTAACCAATGATGAATCCTCATGAAAAACAGATGGCTGTTCTGACCGCACGAGGCCGATTGACCTTAGCTGACTGCTTTATTTTGCGAGTCAATTACGCGCCAGCGATTCCGGTTATAGAGATTGCAAACCCGTCACAAAAGCTTATCGACAAAGCGGTAGCGGTGATGGAAATGCGCCACGGCACATTGAACAAAATGTTCGTGGCTCGCTTTAACAAGTGCCTTGTTCGTTGGTGGTCTGGAGAGTGTCAGCAATACGTTGGCAACACAGTTATCAACTCACAAGAAAACAAATATGCAAATCCAACTTACCAATAAGAGAAAGAACATGACTGACCAAACCCAACTACCTGAAGGCTTTCGTACAAACGCACAAGGCCACTTAGTACCGGAAAGCCAAATCAAAGACATCGACAAGTTGCGTGATGATGTTGTGCTGCAAATTGTTGAATCTGCTAAAGCAACTCAAGCTGCGATGGCAACCTTCAAAGGTGAAGCAATGGCTCAAGTTGCGGACTTTGTAGACTTAAGCTCTGCCGAGTTTGATGTGAAATACGGCGGTACAAAAGGCAACGTCACACTGATGTCATTTGATGGCAAATACAAGATCCAACGCTCGATTGGTGAACACCGAATTTTCGATGAGCGCATTCAGGCTGCAAAAGCAAAAATTGACGAATGTATTACCCGCTGGTCTGAAGGCTCTAGCGACCAAATTAAGGCGTTGGTTGAGCTGGCTTTTCGCGTCAACAAACAAGGTCATATCGATGTCAATCAGGTGCTCTCGTTACGCCAATTAAATATTGATGATCCTGATTGGCTTGAAGCCATGGACGCTATCGCGGACTCAATACGTGTGGTTGGTAAAACCCCATACCTGCGCATCTATGAACGTCATGGTGATGGTCAATACAAACAAATTGCTCTCGATATCGCGAAGCTGTAACGGGGTAAATATGGAAGTACCGACTCGTTATGGACACATCACTGTCACCCGTCATGCGATTGAACGCTGGCGACAAAGGGTTGGACGCAACGAGTGGGATTTGATTGGGGCGGTGCTTAAGGCTCGCCGCCCTACCAAAAACCAACTGCGTCGGATCATGAAACGGGAAGCTGGCTGGCGACCAAAACGAATTCTTGAATGTGAGCATGCCTACTTCCTTCTTAGAAACAACCACATTGTGACCGTTTACGATAAACGGAATGGAGAACATCACTATGTTTGAATCGAATTTCTATATGGATGCTGCGACCAAAGCTGCCCATGCAGAGAGAACAGGGGCATTTACTTATGCGGAGCAACTTTGGGAAAGCGCTGCCTATTCTGCGGTGAGCAAACTCAACCGCCATTGGGCGCAAGCTAGAGCGGATTTTTGTCGCCGCCAATATGACCTTAGTCAAATCGAAAACTGGGAGCATGAGGTGGTCAATGTTTAACGAACTGCAACGATCATTTACCACACCTCATAGCTTCAGAGCATTAGAGCGTGAAGTCGAAATGGCAGAAGCACTCATTGAGCATGATGGCACTGCTTTCCCAGACGCCAGTTTTGAAGAGGGTTATATCGCAGCACTGAGGTTTGTACTTAACCGTCAAGGTTCAAATGTGAGAGAGGAATTTGAGGACTTGATGGATGAGCTCAACAGCAAAGGCGAAGCGGCCTAACCAACTAATCAAATACATCATGGCCCATCGTCGATGCGACCAACAAGAAGCAGAAGTATGGGCAGATAAACATTGTGGGGATTGGCGAAATACGCCACTCCCCAAGGCTAAAAGAATTGAATCTATTTCAAGCAATGAGAAGGAGTGGGACTGATGAGTGACATTAAAGGCACACCAATTACAAAAGAGATGTGGAAAGCGATTGAAGAGGAACTATCACGTGGTTGGTTTCTCAGCATTCGATTTGCCTACATGGGCTATGAAATTTCTGTTACTCGCGTGCGTATCGATGAATCGAAAACATGCCTTCAAGTCTATATCGATGACTTCATCAAAGGAGATTGGATCAGCTTTAAAGACGGTGGCATTGAGTTCAGTGACGACGCACCGAAATGCCTTGCTGAAGTTTGGGGACAAAAGAGCAAATCCAAATATTCCCCTTCTTACAAAAAGAAGTTGGAAAAGATTTATGGCAAACGTCGATTCAAGAAAGAGTTTCCTGATGCAGACGACAAGTACATTTTCTACGTCCCTAACTTCTCTAAAGCTTCTGTCCTTTGTCGCCAGTACAAAAAGCTAAAAGGCATCACACTTCTTCAGGCTGAATGTTTGGCCGAGGTCGAAGCTTAAGCGAAACAAGCGAGGGTATCCCTTGCTTGTCTGTCTGGTGTGGTTGCCAGGCACTGATGAGCAGCCAATTTTCATCATGAGGAGGGTTTTATGTTTGGTGAATACACACCGCTAATGAAGCCTGGTTTATTACAACGTCGCTTAGCAAATGGAAAAGCCATTCTGGATGAGTGCTTAGGGCTTCAAAAGTATTGTCCTCATTGCCAGGAATACTGGCCTCAAGACACCCTTTTTTGGACGCCAGCAACCAGAGAGCCTGATGGCCTTCAGACATGGTGCAAGGCTTGTCAGCTTGAATACAAAAATGCCAAACGCAAAGCGGCTTAGGAGGGAGTATGTCTAATCTACTCAAATTAATTCAAATCGGTAAGCGTGATCTTGTAATGGATGACGATGTGTACCGCGATATGTTGGAGCAAGAAACAGGTCAACGCAGTGCTAAGAACTTGAGCCAGTGGCAACTTAGTAAAGTGCTTGAACGCATGAAAGCGCTAGGCTTCAAACCAAAACATAAACCAACTAGGAACGGGAAACCAAGAGCGCCAGAAGTTGGAAAGATAAAAGCGATTTGGATCACCATGCATAAGCAAGGATTTGTGCGCAATGGAAATGATGCTGCTATTGATGCTTACGTCCGTCGAATGACTACACGCATGAATGGTCGAGGTATCGAACGAGCAAACTGGCTCAAATCTCATCAAGCGGCTGAAGTGTTGGAGTCTTTAAAGAAATGGCATTACCGATTAATGGCTGAAGCGATCACTTCTAAAGGTGGTCGATTACCCACAAATGACGACTGTACTGGCCCAGCTGGCTACAGCAAGCTAGCCATTTTTTATGAAGATAATTACCAAAAAACGGCTTAACATGCCCACGATATGAACCTTGTCATATACTACCAACACCTCGCAATGCGGGGTGTTTTTGTATTTACGGGAGGGTACAGTGATGAATGCTGAAGAGAACGGCGATCTATTTGGCTATGCCAATGTCAGCCTTGAGGAAGTTGAGAAGCTGGCAGATAACGAAGAAGCGCAACGTTGGCCTGAAGCTATGCGTCAGATTTACGCCATGTTCAAAGATGAACTGGTGAAAAGTGAGGCAGACCCGAAGCTTGCCGTTATTCTGTTAAATCGAATCTGTAAGGAGTTCGGTGGTGTTCAATTGTACCTTCCCCGTGGGCGACAGCTTGAATCTGAGATTATGAACCTTTCTATTTGGCATGAATTTAAAGGTGATAACGTGGAAGAGCTGTCACGTAAATACGACAAGAGCATGCAGCATATCTATCGAGTAGTTGCTAAAATGCGCAAACGTGAAATTAAGAATAGACAACCAGATTTGTTTTAAGGAGAAAAGAATGACCGTATTTGACTTGCTTGTAGCAATAATAGTTGGATTTATAACAGCATTTCCAATTTGCCGAATAGCGAAAAATCAGGGAGTCAAGGCCGACTGGTGGGTGATGTTAGTATTGGTTTTAATACCTGTCATCCAAATACCATATTTATATTGGATAGCCTTTAAAAAGGGACAATAGTATGAGTGCCACCAATAAAAAAGATCTACAGTACTCATTTTCTCACTTCGCTTCTATCTTTGACATCCCCTCCGATTTAAGGCAAAAAATGGAATCGATTATTTGGGATAACATCAACAACAAAAGAGTCGCAGTGAAAAATTTGGAAGCATTACTTCCTAATACATGGACATCTCAATCTGCGCAAGATGCCTTAATTGCTCGCGGTGAACGATTTCCTTACCTTAAAGAGCAATTAAATTTCATTGTTGGGAAGATTATTTGTCTGGCTCATATCAACCGCCAGTTCAGGGATGCCACCAATACAAAATCTGCATTACCTTATCTAAAAATTAAACAAGGCCCAACAATAATTGAGTGCCCTATACACTCCAGCTTTTTTGGAAAACTGTATGAAGTTAGCGATGACTTTTGGTCGAACTACCCTATAGGGAAAGACATAGATTGCAGTTGTACCGTACGTGGTATTACCAAGTACGAGTTTAATAATTCACATTAATTCATCTATCGCCTAAATAAAAAGCACAATCAGCTTAATGTCACTGTTAACTGGTTGTGCTATGAAAACCCTCACATTACATCGTAACTACTTTCCTCATGGCGTCTTTTCTTATCTGTGTGATGAGAACGGAAATGCCATTCTTAAAACTATCGAGCGCCCTTGGAAAAACAACCAAGCGGGCATTTCTTGTATCCCAGAAGGCACTTACGACCTATTGCCTCATAACAGTCCGAAGTTCGGCAAGTGCTACGCCTTGGAAGCGCCAACACTTGGCGTCACTCGACACGGCCCTTCGCAACGAACTCACATTCTTATCCATGCTGCAAACCGAGCATCTCAACTTGAAGGATGTATTGCACCTGGTATGGACTTTGGTGTGGTCAATAATGAATGGGCGGTGATCAATTCCCGTACTGCCTTCGACTATTTGATGGCTCACCTTGGTGGTGAAAAAGCTCAACTGATCATACGCCGAGCATAACCATGGGCCGCAATTGGGAATACTCAAAACAGCAGGGGCGCAAGAAGCGCCTCGATGCTGAAATGCAAGCGTTCAAACATGGCATTCCTGTCCCAAGTGTTCCCCCACTATTTAGCCACGATGCCACCATGCAAAGTTATTTCGAAAAGGCATGGAGTCGTGTTTCTCAAAGTGAAATCAACCGTCACCTTGGTTTAGCCAAAACGCCGGAAGGCAATGACTTGGTTTCAAAAATTAGGAGCTTTAGAGAATGTCACTTTCACTCATCGCGGGGGTAGCCTCGCTCGCAATGGAATATGGCCCTGCGGCTATCCGTGGTATCTCATCGATGTTTGGTGGAAGTGAAACCGCCGATAAGGTAGCCGATGCGGTTGAAAAAGCCGATGCCATGTTTGGTGCCACGAAGGAACAAAAAGAGATGGCGGTAACTCGCCAGTTGCAAGCCCTACCGCCAGAGTCCTTAGTGGAACTTGAGAAGCTCAAAGTCGAGCTGGAAAAACAAAAGACCCGCCGTATGGAGTTAGAGCTTGATGACAAGCAAGCTGAGCACCATGAAACTCAAACCACTATCCGCGCTGGTGACAGTGCTGAAGATGAATATGTTCGTCACACTCGACCTTGGGGTTGCCGCCTCAGCCTTTATGCTGCGATTGCTTACATCTTTCTGTTCGAAGTCTTAGAGGCGTTTAGTAAAGGCACAGGTGCGAACTGGGAAATTGCGGCTGGATTAATGGCCCCGTTCCTCACCTATCTTGGCTGGCGAAGCGCAGATAAGCGTGGAATGACACCAGGCACGGGCTCTATGGTCAGTGATGCACTTAAGGCGGTAAAGCGTAAATGACAGACCAGTTTGATAAAGCCCAAGAGCTTGAAACCACTTTCAGAGAAAAAGCGATCGCTCATCATCGAAGCCGCCAAACAGAGCAGCCAGACGAAGATGAGCATGGAAATCGATATTGTCTGAGCTGTGGTGGAGAAATTCCACCACAAAGAATTAAAGCGATACCCAATGCGGTTCGCTGCGTCAGTTGTCAATCACTAAGGGAGCCAGTGTATGGAGTGGCTTAAGGAATACTGGGCTTTGATTTGGGCAGCGGTGCTAACGTTATCGCAGATTGCCAACATGCTGTTGACAAAAACGTTCGCCCGAAAAGAAGACCTTGAAAAAGTGAGGCGCGACGTGGATGAACTACAAGCGAAAATTGACCAGTTACCTACGGATGAAGAAGTGAATCGCCTTCGTCTGGAACTGTCGGAAATGCGAGGTGAGCTGAAGGAACTTAGAGCTGAGCTTAAGCCCATCAATCACCTTTCTCAACTGCTTTTAGAACAACGTTTAAATGACGATAAATAGGAATTTATATGGCCTTTAAAGACTTATTAAAAGAAGACCAGCGCCTTGTCATTCTTCGTTCCTTGTATGAGATGGCAGGTTATGAAGCCAATGAATCGATTTTGGATTCATGCCTTGATGCTTACGGTCATAAAATCAGCCGTGATGCGGTTCGTACTCACCTCTATTGGTTGCAGGAACAAGACTTGATTGGCTTGCGTGAAGTGGCAGGTTGTCAGATTGCGACCCTCACAGGGCGAGGTGAAGATGTGGCGACAGGTCAGGCTATTGTGCCAGGCGTAAAACGACCACGCGCACAATAGGAGCAAGATATGCAAGCAGCCTCTAACCGAAAATCTAAGGTAGAGCTTCTACCTGAAGACATTCGAAGTGCCCTGAATACCTTTATTCGCAGCGGTAGCATGACCCAGAAAGATATTCGTGAAGCCGTCAATCAGATGATTGCTGAAGCAGGTTTACCTGACGATGCCAAATTGAGCCGTTCGAGCTTTAACCGTTATGCAAAACGCATGGAAGATATGGGGGCTCGTCTTCGCCAGTCTCGTGAAGTCGCTGAGGTATGGATCACCAAGTTGGGAGAGGCTCCCACTTCTGATGTGGGTAAATTGCTGCAAGAGTTTGTGCGCACCATGGCGTTCGAGACCTCAATGAAGCTGATGGAAAGTGCCGACCAGGACGGTGAAGTGATTGCTCCCAAAGCCCTTAATCAGCTAGCACTTGTGGTGCAACGTATCGAGCAAGCCGCTATGACCAGCCATAAAGTGGAAAAAGAAATTCGTGAAGCCTTTGCACAAGAAGCCGCCGAACAAGCGGAGAAGATTGTGAAGCAAGCGGGTATCACAGCCAAGACCGCAGAAGATATTAAGAAACAAATATTGGGGATCGCATGATGAGTGAACATAACTTAGTCACCGTTGGCTTTTTCCTTATGTCTGGATGGTGGTTTTGCTTAATAAGATTCTACCCAAAAAACAGAAAGACCTGCATCTTCTACGCGCTTGGCTCTTTTGCACTTGGTGTTTTCGGCCTGTGTTTGGCAGGTTACAGATTATGGGTGGCGTAGTATGGAAATTCCTTCCTGGCTGATTTACTTCTTTTTGATTTGCCTTGCTGCTACAGCAGGGCTGTTTGTTTGGTCGGTTGGCATCATTTACCAACTGTTTATGGAGGTGGAGAGTAATCGTGATGAATACTGAGAAATACGATGAAAACGATGTGTTGCTTCCCTACCAGAAACGATGGGTAGCGGATGAATCACCACTAAAGATAGCGGAAAAAAGCCGACGGACGGGTATCACCTGGGCGGAAGCATCTGATGCGGCATTGACCGCTTCAAAGTCTCGAAGCGCAGGTGGCACAAACCACTTCTATGTGGGCTCAAACAAAGAGATGGCACGTGAATTTATTGATGCAGTTGCCATGTGGGCCAAAGCATTCAATTACGCGGCCAGCGATGTCCAGGAAGAAGTGTTTCTCGATCAAGATGGTGACAAGGAAATCCTTACCTTTGTGGTCAACTTTGGTTCAGGGTTTAAGGTACAGGCATTATCAAGCAATCCTTCTAACCTTCGTGGTATGCAAGGCAATGTGACCATTGATGAAGCCGCGTTTCATGAAAGGCTGGCAGAAGTATTAAAAGCCGCACTCGCTTTGACTATGTGGGGCGCAAAGGTGCGCCTTATCTCTACCCACAACGGTATAGAAAACCTTTTCAATCAACTCATTATTGATAGCCGAGCAGGTAAGAAGCGCTATTCCATCCATACCATTACGCTTGATGATGCGTGCCGAGATGGACTTTACAAGCGTATCTGTCAGGTTAAAGGGATGACCTGGAGCGTTGATGCTGAAGAGAAATGGAAGTCAGACTTATTGCGAGATACCGCCACGGAAGAAGACGCTCTGGAAGAGTATTTCTGTGTCCCTAAAAATGGCGGTGGAGCTTACATTAGCCGCAGTCTTCGCGAACGTGCGGCAAGTTTAGAAAGTGCTAAGGTGGTACGCTTTACTGGCTCGATGGCCTTTAACAGCGCAGGTGAAGCTGAGCGCATGCGTGAGATGCAAGAGTGGCTGGTTGAACACGTTGGCCCCTTACTCAAAGCCTTACCTGGTCACCTACGTCATTCACTGGGTGAAGACTTCGCACGTAGTGGTGATTTAACGGTCTTTGCTCCGGTGACCGTTGAGGATGATACCCGCCGCACGGTGCCGTTCTTAGTCGAGCTGGCGAACGTACCATTTAAGCAGCAAGAGCAAGCCCTTTACTATATCTGTGATCGCCTTCCTCGTCGTGATGGTATTTTTCTCGATGCACGAGGTAACGGTCAATATCTCGCAGAACAAGCGCATTACAAGTACGGGGAAGAAGTTCAGGAAGTCATGCTCTCTGTCGCTTACTACCGTGAGAACATGCCAAGGTTCAAAGCGGCCTTTGAAGATGATGAGCTTAAGCTGCCAAAACATGAAGATGTGATCACCGACCTGGGGCAAATCCAAATCTATCGTGGTGTGCCTGGTATTGATGACAAACGCACCACAGGCAGTGATGGCAACAAGCGACATGGTGATAGTGCGATTGCGATTTTCCTTGGGTTCTTAGCCTCTAAAGCTGACCTTACCCGTTATGAACTGCACACCATTAAAGCCAGTGGTGATGAAACGCACCGCTCTTTCTATGCCACCGCAGAAGAAAACAACCGATTTGACGACATGCCACACCAAGACTTGCGTGGTAAAGGAATTCGATTATGACCCAAATACTAGACACCAAAGGCAACCCAATTAAGCCAGACAAGAACGTCCTGGCGGAAGACATCGCCAAGGCATACACCACGAGCATTCGTAACCCAAGACCTGCCAGTGTTGCCAACAGCATCAACCCTCAACGTTTGGCGGGATTGCTAAGAAGTGTTATCGATGGCAACAATCCTGAAGATTACATGACATTGGCTGAAGAGATGGAAGAGCGTGATTTGCACTATGCAGCCCAGCTGCGCACACGCAAGCTAGCCGTCGCGGCCATTGCACCGACTGTCGTTGCCGCCAGTGAGGACAAAGCCGATTTGGAGATGGCCGAACGTGTTCGTGCCATTATGGATGATGACCAAATTCCAGAGCTGTTTTTTGATCTGCTTGACGGTTTGGGTAAAGGGTTATCGGTGGTGCAAATCCTCTGGGATACCAAAGCGACCCCATGGAAACCGGAAGACTATAAGTGGGTAGACCCACGTTACCTGCGCCAGGACAGTGACACACTACAAGAAATTCTACTCATCAGTAATGATGCCCCAAGTGGTGAACCATTAGAGCCTTACAAGTTTATGGTGCATACCCCTCGATCCAAATCTGGCAGCGTTTGGCGCAATGGTCTAGCGCGTTTAGTGGCGGTGATGTATATGCTCAAGTCATTTACCGTGCGTGATTGGTGGGCATTTGCAGAGGTGTTTGGTATCCCTGTTCGCGTGGGTAAGTATGGGCCTAACGCCAGCTCTGAAGACATCAGTACCCTAGTCAATGCGATTGGACGCATTGCCAGTGATGCAGGTGCAGTGATCCCCGAATCGATGAAGCTGGAGCTGATTGAAACGGCGAAAGGCAATGGGGGTAACACCCTGTTTGAAAACATGGCCCGTTGGTGTGATGAGCAAATCAGTAAAGCGGTCTTAGGTCAAACCATGACGGCAGATAATGGCAGCTCTCAATCTCAGGCTAATGTGCATAATGAAGTGCGTATGGACATTGCTGAGTGGGATGCCCGTCAGCTCCAGTCCTGTATCAATGAATATTTGGTTAAGCCTTACATTATCCTCAATTGGGGTGTACAAACCCACTACCCGAAAGTACGTATCAAAATTCCTCAACCAGAAGATTTGAAGATGCTGGTTGATAGCATTACGCCTTTGATTGATCGCGGTTTGAAAATCTCCGCATCGAGCGTTCGTGAGAAGTTTGGTTTATCAGAGCCCGATGAGAATGAAGAAGTGCTGATGCCTACTTCAGCAATCCTGGCGCAAACCATGCCAGCTGCCATGAACAGCCAGCGTAGCCGACTGGCGATAAACCGCGTCAGTAAAACAGCAGACGCGGAGATGAACGAGTTAACTGATGAAGCCATGGATGAGTGGGTGGAAGTCGGTGCCGAGTTTATGAATCCCATTATTAAGTTGGCGTCAGAGTCAGACAGCTATGAGACTTTCTTAGCCCAGCTGCCGAGCCTACAAGATGAATTAGGCGCAGAGCAGTTCACTGAGCAGATGGCGCAGTTTATGTTCCAGATGCGCGGCTATGGGGACGCCAAAGATGCCTAAAGACATTGTGCCCAAAGAGGCGCTGGAGTGGTTCAAAGCGAAAGGCATTGAGCCAGGCTTTGATTATCGTGACGTATGGAATGAAGAGCATGCGAATGCTTTCACCGTCGCTAAGATGCTCAATGCTGACTTGCTGGTTGAAGTGAAGGCCATCGTTGAAGAGGCCATTGAACAAGGACAGACGTTCGAGCAGTTTCGTGATGTGCTAAAACCTTTACTGGTTGAGTCTGGTTGGTGGGGCATTCAAATCATGGATGATCCATTGACCCAAGAATCCAAACCAGTGCAACTGGGCAGTGAAGGTCGGATACGTACCATTTACAACACCAATATGCGCACAGCTCGTGCAGCAGGTCAATGGGAGCGCATTGGACGAACCAAACGCGCCATGCCTTATTTGCTCTATCAGCTTGGCCCTTCCATGGAGCATCGTATTGATCACGTGAGATGGAAAGACACACTACTGCCTGTGGATGACCCATGGTGGAATCAGCACATGCCACCGAACGGTTGGGGATGTAAATGCTGGATACGGCAAGTTTCTCAATTTGAGGCTGACAAGCTGATCGCCTCCGGTAACGTCTCGACCACTGCGCCAGAGGATGGCACCAAGCAGTGGGTAAACAAGCGAACGGGAGAAGTGGAAGTCTTGCCAGAAGGGATTGAGCCAGGTTGGAATTACAACCCTGGCAAAGCCCGTCAGGAAGCGATGCAAGCTGACCTTGCAAAGAAAGAAGCGAAAATGCGCCAAACGCTCTCTAATGGCTCTTAGTGCCTTTACGGCTGCAATGACTCGTCTTAAAATCTTCTAATCAATCTGGAGCGATTTAAACAGGGTTTAAATGTGGTTATACTACCTTCTGTTAACTTAAAGTTATCAGCTAAACTTAAACCGTGCATAGGATATAAAAATGACTAAAAATTCGAACGTCAAAAACAATGGCAATCAATCACCAAACTCTAAGCCATCGACTGAACATTATGACATCAATGAAAGCTATGGTGATAAAGCTCTGAATCGAGAATTACCATCGGGAGACAAGGTAAACACGATTATGCAAACGACAGCGACTCCACCAAGACCTACAGGTAACCCAACCAAAAAATAGTGAGAACTGTATGAGCGATGTAGATAGAACCTCAATCCAAGAAGATGATCATGTGCGTCATTGGGATTTGTTGTGGAATACTCAACTTGGTATTCGTTATCACATGCATATGCAGAATTGCTATTCTCGGTTTGGTAAATTTGTCACCGCCTTTTCTTTACTAATGAGTTCTGGTGCATTTGCTACCATTTATCAGAGTAATCTTGATATAGCTAAATGGCTTGCTTGCGCAGTTGCATTAGTTCAAACTCTTGAATTAGTTGTTGACTCCAAGTCAAAAGCAACCTTACATGCATCTCTCAGGCAAAAATACTTACAACTAGAGCTTGATTTGTCTGGTCGAGATTTCCTTCTTTTGGAAGAGGAAAAACTCCTTAAGGCGAAAAGGTTCGCGATTGAAATCGAAGAACCTCCAGTGATTAAATCGCTAATGGACTTATGTAATAATGAACTGGCTACGGTCTATAAACTTGGCGACGAATGTAAAGTCAAAATGGGTTGGTTCCAAAATTTAAAAGCGACCCTATACAGTTAAAATCTCCTCTCTCATCCTTCTTCGAATTAAGTAATTTGGGTTAATTAACCTGAATTGCTTTTTTTTTGCATTCTTAACTCCACAGACAAGTCCATATCAACCCACTCTCGAAAGGAGGCTGATATGTAGTTTCTACACATGGAGTTATTAATGAGTACCACCGCCCTTACAGCACTCTGTTTCAATATGTCGGAAGCTCAGATATCGGATGATGGTATTTGGCTTCCCTTAGTTCCGAAAGGAATTTTTACGGGTGTTGATGGACGTACCTGGAATAACTCCCAACCTGACCTTGTTGTCGCCCGCTTTAACAAGAAACGCCCATTCGATGTTGAGCATTCAACTCACATCAAAGCCCCTAAAGGTGAACCTGCACCTGCTTATGGTTGGATATTGAAAGTAGAGAACCGAGATGGCGAAATTTGGGGTTATACCGAATGGAATGAAGATGGACAAAGGTTGATAGATGGTAAGAACTACGCCTTCTATTCTCCGGCCTTTGGCTTTCTGGGTGACGGTACTGTTACGGCGATAGCAAGTAGTGGGCTAACCAATGACCCAAATCTAGATGTTCCAGCTCTCAATCATAAAGAGGATAGAAAAATGCCCTTATCACAACTCATTCGTGATGCGCTCGGATTAGGTGATGAAGCCACCGAACAAGAAGCAGCAACAGCGATTAACTCTCTTAAATCAGAGAAAGAAGTCGCGCTTAATCGTGCTAACACACCAGATCTGAATAAGTTTGTACCGAAAAACACCTACGACGTTGCTCTCAACAGAGCGACTGAAGCGGAAGCGAAATTGGAAGAACTAGCTCTGCAAGAAATCGATGGCATTGTTCAGGCTGCCATCGATGAAGGCAAAGTCGCACCAGCAGACAAAGAGATGTATGTCGGGCTTTGCAGTAGTGAAAAGGGTCTGGAGCAGTTCAAAAAGTTTGCCGAAGGTGCACCTCAAATAGCAACCAACCGCAAGGTTGAAACGCCAAAAGATAAAGGTGGCAATGTGAAGCTCGAAGATCACGAAATTGCTACCTGCCGCAAGATGGGTATTTCTCAAGAAGATTACCTGAAGCAAAAAGAAATGCTGAGTCAAGGAGAATAATCAATGGCTACTGAAGCACAAATCCTAGAGGCACTCTTTGTCTCAATGTCTACGGCCTACACACAAGGTGTTAATGCAGCTTCGCCACAATGGAACAAAGTGGCAACCGAAGTACCCAGTGCGGGTGCCGCAAACTATTACGGTTGGCTAAAAGACTTACCTGGTATCAAAGAATGGGTTGGCGATCGTCAGCTAGTTGATATTGGTAAGCATGGCTATTCCATTGAAAACAAAACGTGGGAAAGTTCTATTTCCGTTAAGCGCGAAGATGTAGAAGATGACCAGATTGGTATGTACTCCGTCATCGCTCAAAAATATGGTGAAGACGTCACTTACTTCCCAGACACTTTGACTTACAAGCTGTTGTCTGATGGCTTTACCACTCTGTGTTATGACGGCCAAAACTACTTTGATAATGATCACCCATTGGAAACGACGCCTGCTTCAACATTCTCAAATGTAGTGGGAGACCCTTCAACGGACACTGGCGAAGCTTGGTTCTTACTTGATACATCCAAGGTCATTAAGCCGATTGTTTATCAGAACCGTCGTGCGTTCGTCTTCAAAAACATGAACCCAAGCGAAGAGTATTCTTGGTTTAACAACAAATTCGCTGCTGGTGTCGATGGGCGTTGTAACGTTGGTTTCTCTTTCCCTCAAATCGCAATTGGCTCTAAAGCTGCGCTCAACGAAGCAAACTATGCTCTGGCTAAGAAGCAGTTGCTTGAAATGAAGCGTGCAAACGGCACTCGTCTTGGCACCCGCGCAACAACATTGGTGGTTGGCCCATCCAATGAAGCTGCTGCTAAGAAGCTGATTAGCCGCATGTTAATTGAAGGTGGTGATTCCAACATCTACTACAACGACGTTGAAATTGTTGTGAGCACAGAAGTCGAGTAATCGATAAAGCGTAAAGGCTTATCAGCCGTAAGGCGATGACAGGCTGGCGGTGAACATTCACCGCCACGCTATAGCGGAGAACATCATGACCACAAGAATTGAACTAAACCCTGATGCCTGGACGGAGATTTCAAGTGCTGCCACTGGGTATATGGATAACGAAGGTCAGAGCATCGTGAAGTATCGCGTTGAAGATGCGCCCCCTTCAGATACTGAGACATGGGGACATAAGCTTGATCTTGAAAAAGGCATTGGTTGGTCACGTGCTGTTGCCAAACCTATTTATGGCCGCACCGTGACTCAAAAAGGCTTCGTCATTGTGACTGAGGGGTAAGTATGTTTTTTAGTGGCCCACCTCTTATCGCTCAAAGTGCACCACCCACACCGGAATCAGTGTTGCTGATGCGAACCAGTTATGTCACTCAAGATGCAAACGATCTAAAACAAACACTGGCTGCCAACAATACACCTGAGACTATCCAGTTCAATCAGATCCCTTTGGCCTCCCCAGACTTAACACTGGATTTAGCCACTGGAGAAGTCACTGCATTGAAGGATTTCAATGGGATGGCAAGCCTGAATGTCTCAATTCTTCGTGAGCTTTCCGGTGCTGGAAACACTGACTGGGGCATGTTTATTGAAGTTTTTGATACGGGAAGCAGTCAATGGGTGCCTTATGAAGGCAGTTTGCGCCCTATTACGTTGGACAGTCAATCAACCAATGAGAAGCGTTCTGTTGATTATTCAGTCTCTGTATCGGTTCTTGCTGGTCAGAAGTTCCGATGGCGTCACTCAACCAGTGATGCAAGCCGAACGGTCTCGATTGTTTCATTTGCTGCTGTTAATGGGTTGCCAGCATCAGCAGGTGTGATCATGAGTTTCTGGGGCATTAAGCCTTAATTAAATCGTGTTTAAAAGGAGTTCACTGTGAGTGGAACTAAAAACGCAACACCCTCAAAAAAACCTCGCGCCACAAAACCTGCCAATGGAGACGCTCCTGCATCAATGGATGCAGATAAAGCCAAGGCAACAGAGGAAGCCAAACAGAAAGCGTTAGACGAAGCAGAAGCAAAGTCAGCGGCGGATGCTAAGGCTAAGCAAGATAAAGACAATGCTGATGCGGAAGCTTTATCAACCAAAGAGCCTGCGAATGAGCAGGATAGTCCACAGCCTGAATCTGACTCGTCGAAACCTGAAGAGGTGGAGAGTGACAAGCCGGAGCAACCTGCGTCGATGGCGGATTCAGACACAACTGTAGAAGGAGCATCGAAAGATGACGTATTGGATTCAGAGAAAGTTACTGATGGTGATATTGGGGAGCATGTTGATGTGCTCGGTATTCTTGGTGCCTTTAAAGTTCGCGCTAAATCAGATCAAGGTTTTTGGCGCAGTGGTGTTAAGTTCCGTCGCCTTCAAGAAACCGTGGTGCTCGTGGTTGATGAAGAACCGAAAGATCAACCTGAAATCTTGGCTGCGGAAGATATCGACCCTGAGTTTGTGGTCTTTATGTCTGCGGAAAAAGCTCAGCGCGTGCACCGTGAACCCAACCTGGTTATTGAGGACGTCGAGTTAGAAGACGTCATCGACATCAAACAGTAAGTGAGTAAACCAAGATGGCAATCTACGCAACCAAACAAGACCTGATTGACCGTGATGAGCAGATGCTGTGGAACTTCGCGGTAGACCGTGACACAGGCGAACTCAACGACACCTGGATTAATCAGGCGTTAGACCAGGCTGATGAAGAAATTGACTCGTTCCTTGGTCGTCGTTATGTGCTGCCTTTGCCAACAGTGCCAGGCATGTTGAACAAGATTGCCATCACTATTGCGTTCTACTGGCTCGCTGACCGTGATCAGCAAGCCACTAACCTTCTGGAAGAGCGTTACAAAATGCAATTGACCACTTTACGTGAGATTGCAGATGGCAAACGTGAACTTGGCCTACCAACGATTGAAGCCCCAGCAGAAAGCAGCGTGGGCAAAGTTGAACTGATTCAAGAGAACGAACGCCAGTTTACCCGCAACAGCTTAAAAGGGGTGTTGTGATGAGTGCCAGTATCCAGGTGAGCGGAACACAGGAGCTTGAGCGTTACCAGCAACTCATTGACACGCTGGGTAACCCAAAGCACAAGGTCGAACTGCTTGATGCTTTGGGTAGCGCAGTAGAGAACCAGACCAAACTTAGAATTGCAGATGAAAAAACATCACCGGATGGTCGAGCTTGGCCTGAGTGGTCTGATGGTTATGCCAAGACACGGCATGGAAATCAATCTCTACTCGATAGCGAAGGCCATTTGAAAGAATCCATAACCTTTCAAATTGAAAGAAATCAAGTACGAGTTGGATCGCCATTAGCTTACTCAGGGGTTCATCAAGATGGATTTTCAGGTGCGGTTCAAGTGGCTGCGCATACGCGCCTTGTCACACAAGCGTTCGGCAAAGCTTTGGCATTTCCAGTTTATCAATCGGTCAACGCATTCACTCGCATGATGAACATTCCACAGCGTGAGTACCTTGGTCTGAGTCGAGATAACCAGACCGAAATCTACGCCGTGATTGGGAATTTTTGGCGTGAGCTGATGCAATAAGAGGATAGCTGAAATGACAACAAGACCCGACTTTAACACCATTGGCTCCACTGTGTGGGCCTGCAATGAAATCGTGAATTACCTGAAGCCTACTTTGGAAGGTGGACAAAGGGAAATAGGTAAGGTTCAAACGGTAGAACGCCATATAGGTCGATTCGATACGCCAGCCGATGTTAAACGCTGGCTATCAAATCGAGATGGTGGTGTTCGTGTTGCTGCGCTCAGAGTGGCGGAATACGACACCGTAGGTAATCGCCTGATTGGCAATGTCAATTTCGTTGCTTACATCTTTACCGCAGACCAATACGGCTATGAGAAAGATACCCGTGCAGAGGTCATTACTGGAAGCTTAGTGCGAGCTCTGCTTGATAGAAGTGCGCTTCCGAGCGCTTATAGCAAAGCAATGAATGTTCGCAGTGACAACCTTTACAACGGAAAAATTGATGAGCTTGGTGTTGCTATATGGTCTGTCACTTGGTCACAGCAGTGGTACTTGGATGAAGAGATTGATCTGAGTGAGTTGGATGACTTCTTAACCTTTGGTCTGAAAGGTGAAATTGCAGAGGGCGCTCCCACGATTGAGGGTGAAGTGTCTCTGCCTCAATAGTCATTAAGTTTTTAACGTTAACAATCATAGGACGTAAACCATGTCGTTAGGAAAGAAACTGATTTTCTTGAAACCGAAAAAGACCCAAGTGCCAGTGCGCAAGCCAGAGGGTGGTTTCCTGGCAGAAGGTGGTGAAGATGTCGAACGCAGCGCTTATTGGCTGCGCCGCATTAAAGATGGCGATGTTCTTCAACCCTCTGATGAAGAGGTCGAAGCCATCAAAAAAGCCCGTGCTGATGAGAAAGCCAAGCAACTCGAACAGCAGAAAAAAGCGGCAAAAGCCAAACCGCAAACAGATAAAGGAGAATAAGCATGTCATTAGGCTCAATTCCTAACGATATTCGAGTCCCCCTCGTTTATATCGAGATCGATAACAGCCAGGCTCTGACCGGAACACCTGCCCTTGCGCAAAAAGTATTGGTGCTTGGTCAACAGCTTGCCAGTGGCAGCGCTACACCATTGACACTCAATCGCATCACAACCAGTGAAAGCCAAATGGACGACCTGTATGGCAAGGGTTCAATGATGGCATTAGCGCTGAAGAAGTTTCGCAAGAACAATCAGTTCACTGATGTGTACGCACTTGGCGTTGCAGACCTAGCCGCTACCGCAGCAAAAGGGGAAATTTCCGTTACCACCACAACGGTGAAGGCAGGTGTGATCTACTTACTGATTGCAGGTGAAAGTGTGCAAGTGACGGTTAAAGATACCGATGATGCAGATTCAATTGCGACGGCCATCATTGCGAAAGTTACGGCAAACGAAAACTTACCTGTTACCGCTGCGCTGAAATCGGGTGAAACCTCAATCGTTGAGTTGACGTGTAAATGGACAGGAATTACGGGTAACGACATTGATATCCGTTACAACTATTACGATGGTGAAGTGCTGCCTGGTGGTGTCACGCTTGCGGTGACCGCTATGGTAACGGGCGCAGGAACGCCAGATATGAGTGCGGTTATCGCTGCCATTCCGAACGAATGGTACAACCATATAGTGATGCCATTTAATGATACCCAGTCGATGAATGACTTGCGTGATGAGCTTGTCAGTCGTTGGGGGCCGCTCAAGATGATTGAAGGCATTGCCTATACTGCGTTCCGTGGCACGTTTGCCGAAACAGGCGCATTTGGTCAGGCTCGCAATGACTTTTTGTTTACCTGTATGGGCACCAACGATGCGCCTCAGTCACCGTGGGAATGGGCAGCGGCTTACGCTGGCCGTGCTTCCTACTCTTTGGGTATTGACCCAGCGCGCCCACTCCAGACGTTGGTATTAACGAGCTTGTTACCGCCAGCCAAGACCACACAGTGGGATATGACAGAGCGTAACCTGCTACTTCACGATGGTATTGCGACCTACATGGTGACCGCTGGCAATGAAGTGGCTATTGAGCGTGAAGTTTCGATGTATCGAGAGAATAGCTTTGGCGACCCAGACCCAAGCTACCTTGATATTACAACGCCAGCGACCTTGGGGTACTTGCGTTATTCGCTGCGCACCTTAGTCACGAACCGTTTTCCTCGCCATAAACTGGCAAATGATGATGTGCTTGATCGCCTTGACCCAGGACAACCTGTGGTGACGCCTAAAATCATGCGCAACACCATTTTGGAGTTGGCAAATGATGACTGGGTTCCAGCTGGTCTCATGGAAGATTTTGATGGTTTTAAAGAAACCCTTGAGGTGTACCGAGACACCAGTGACCAGAACCGCCTGAACTGTGTGTTCAAGCCTGACATTGTTAACCAGTTCCGAGTCTTCGCGGCACTGATGCAGTTCAAACTTTAATAGGGAGTACGCACCATGGGACAAATCCTTGGTCAAGTTGTTATTCGAGCGAATAGCAAACAATTAAAAACAAAGAAAGGTTCGACTCTGAACCCTGGTGGCTTCAATCATGTTTCTCACCCTGGTCCAAACCGTATTTGGGGTAAATCAAAAGAGTTCGTGCCATCTACGGTAGCGGTGGTCATTGCGGCAGATGAAGATGTCGATGTGGTGGAGATCAACAATATCACCGATGCCACGTTAACCTGGGAAGGTGATAACGGCGTGGACTATATGATCACAGGTGCGTCCCCCCAAGCGCCATTTCAGTTGAGTGACTCCGGTGAGATTACGGGCACCTTTGAAGGTAACCCTGCGGAGAAAATCTAATGGCAGTTCTTACTTTTGAACTTAAGGATGGCCTTAAATCGGGAGAAAACACTGGATATGAAGTTGGCCTTCGAGAGCTCACTCCTAGAGATGTTTTTGACGCTCAATTGGCTTCTGAAAAGTTAGGGTTGATAGAGGGCCGTCCATACGCTTACACCAGTAATGTTCAAATGGGGATGGAATTACTGTGTCGTCAAGTGGAATTTATCGGGAAGATCCAAGGCCCATTCTCTGCAAAAGAATTGCTGAAATTGTCACAAGAGGATTTTAACCTTATCCAGTCAAAAGCTTCTGAGCTAGATGATGCAATGGTTCCAGAAGAAGTAACGGAGGCTCTCGAATCGCGGGGGCGACCTGAAATCGCTGACTAAACCGCTTAGAACCTTGCTCCTTAATATGGGAGCAAGGTATCCAGTCAGCGATTTAAAAGTCCTTCCTATCCGTCATATTTTTGAAATGCTACCGCCGCTTATCGAAGGAACAGAGCATGGCTAAAAAACTTGAAACCGATATTGTTCTGAATTTACAGGGCAATCTAGCCTCTAAAGCAAGTAAATACTCGCAATCAATATCCACTCTTGGGAAAAAAAGCCAAAGTGCATTCAATATGATGGAACAGTCAGCTAAATCAGCAAGTAAAGGTATCGATACTTTTGGTAACCGTACTGTCCTTGGTGCGGGAGCAGTGGCTTTTGCATTTGAGAGAACATTTATTAAAACGGCTGCTGAGTTTGAACGTTATCAAGTAATGCTCAATAAACTGCAAGGTTCAGAGGAAGGAGGAGCGAAAGCTTTAGAGTGGATTGAGGACTTTACTCAAAACACCCCCTACGCAGTAAACGAAGTCACTCAGTCATTCGTAAAGCTAAAAGCTTTTGGTCTCGATCCTATGGATGGCACGATGCAAGCTATTGCCGACCAAGCCGCAATGATGGGTGGGACAGCTGAATCAGTAGATGGTATAGCGACAGCTCTTGGTCAAGCATGGACGAAAGGAAAGCTACAGGGTGAAGAAGCGCTTCAGATGTTAGAGCGTGGCGTTCCGGTATGGGACTACCTTGTGCAGGCTAGTAAAGACCTAGGTAAAAATAACGGGCTCGGATATACGGCTGCGCAATTACAAGATATGGCAAGCAAGGGCCAGCTTACCCGAGACGCTATTAAAGATCTCATAGACCAAATGGGTAAAGCTTCACAAGGTGCGGCTAAGAAGCAGATGGAGACATGGAACGGTATGATTTCCAACATGGGCGATCACTGGTCTGTTTTCCAAAAAGACGTAATGGAAAGCGGTGCGTTCGATGTATTAAAAGATGAGCTTGGTACTTTCCTTTCAATGCTTGATGAGATGAAAGAAACGGGTGAGTACGATGAACTTGTACAAACAGTAGGTAAAGATCTCGTTGAGGCTTTTAGAGCTGCTGCTGAGTTTGCAGGTGCCGTAAAGGAAGTTGGTCAAGAATTACTTCCTGTGCTGCGAGCTATTGGGAATGGTGCTTCAGCAATTAGCGATGCAGTTGGTGGATATGGAAACTTAGCTAAGATTTTAGCTTCAGTTTACGCCTTGAATAAAGCGATAAGAATTGGTGCTCCATTATTGAAAGGTGCAGCCGGACTTGTTGGCAAAGGCTCTGGTGGAAAAGCTGGAGAAATTGCAGAGAAGTTGGGGGCGATGCCTGTTTACGTCATTAATATGCCAAGTGGTGGCATGGGTGGTCTGTCTGGAGATGTTTCCGATACAACGGATTCGAAAAAAACAAAATCAAGTAAAACTGGTACTGCTTTAAAAGGAGCTGCTGCTGCGACAGTTATCTATCCGCTTGTAGATACTGTGCTTGATTCTTTAGTTGGAGATACTGATTTTGGTAAGTGGGCCAAAGCCACCAAACTTGCTGATGTTTTTCCTAGTGTATTTGACTCATCAGATGCCAAACCTGCAAAGCAAACCGCAGTTAACCTCGCGAATGAATATTTAAATAAACAAAATCAACAAGGCTTGCCTTCTTACTTAACAGGCAATTACAACCAGATTGGCGGTCAATCTAATTATCCTGTTGGTGGACAAGTAAATGTAAAAGTTGATGTATCGGATGATAGAACTAAAACTTCCGTTACTTCATCATCTCCAACTATACAAATCGACCCAGACACCGGCACAAATTAAAGGGGCTATAAATGGCATTTGAAGATCGTTTAATGGCCTCCGTTCGTGGGGTGGAATTCTTTCTCGATGAAGCAGACGGCGAATCTGGCCGTCGTGCTATTCCTCATGCTTACCCTAAAAAGGAAGTGGGTTATACCGAGGACAATGGCAAGGTATTAACACAAGAGCGCATCAGTGGCCGCTGTGTGGGTGATGACTACATGCAGCAGCTCAGTGATATTTTGGAAGCTCTGAATAAGCCAGGGCCATGTGAGTTTATTCATCCCTGGTTTGGTATACGTAAGGTTCAGATTGGTAAAGTCAGCCATAAACTGGTGAACAAAACTGATGGGCTTGCCACCTTTAGCTTTGAGGTGTTTGAGCAGGGTGAAAACCTGTTCCCTACCGCTAAGCGTGATACGGCCAACCAGGTGCAAACCGAATCAGCCAAAGCACAAGATGCTGCGAATGATGCCTTTGAAAAGGACTTTGATGAAAGTGCGACTGAAGGCGTTGGCGATATGGTTGATCAGTTTCTTGATGACTTGGATGAGTTTACCCGTGGCTTGCCCTCTCTTCCTAGTGAGCTGCGTGAGTGGACTGACCGCCTTATGCGTACCAAAGACTCGATTGGTAACTTGTTGGCTTACCCTGGTGAACTGGCAAGAGAAACCATGGGCTTATTGGAAGACGTCAAAGGCGTAGTGACTGACCCTATCCGTGCGCTCGATGTTTACCAGAACGTGCAAAACCGTTGGGAAGGTATGCGTGCCGAGCTGGCAGTCACAGGTGGTTTAAGTCGTAACATTGAAAGTGAAAACGGCTTTGCCAGCTCTGTTCCTGGTGTAGCGAACCCAACCAAGCAAGCCGCTGTGCTTTCTAATGCGGATGCTTATAAGCGTCTTATCTTGAACTCTGCGGTGGTATCTAAAGCTTCAGCCATGGGAGAGGCAGATCTCAGCGTCGATCTTATCGACCAGGAAGAGAACATTGAAAGCTTATCCGGTGCTGAACGTAAGGCGGTATTAACAGGTCAACAGCTAAAGCAAACAGGCTATGACATTGCCAATGAACTTGCCGAACGTTCTGCGGATGCCGTAGAGCTGGGTGACTCTGCTGTTTGGCGTCAGTTTCGTTTGCTTCGCCAGGCGGTACTTGCGGATACTCGCTCTCGTGCCGAGCTGCTTCCTCAACTTAGCGTCTACACGCCAGTGAGTACCGTTCCAGTCTCTTTGGTGGCATGGCAAGAGAACGCTGATACCGAAACGCGTCAAAGTATTGTGCGTCGTAATGGTCTGGCTAATCCTTCATTTATCTTGCCTTCTGATTCTGTGGAGGTTATCCGCTCATGACCACTCAATTGGATGAAATCCTTTTAAAAGCAGGCGGCAATGTTTATGGCGGCTGGACAAAAATCAATGTCACCCGTTCATTAGAAGCAATGTCAGGCTCGTTTGATTTAGAGCTGACGTGGAAGTGGCAGGATTCAGACGCTAAGTACCAAGCGTTTATGGAGCCGATTAAACAGGGTGAGCCTTGCGTTGTTGAGATTGGTGGTGAGCGCGTGATTACAGGATATGTCGATGACTGGGTGCCAAGTTATGATGCTAACCAGGTGATCATTTCAGTCAGTGGCCGAGATAAAACCGCAGACCTTGTGGATTGCTCTATCGATTATCCCTCCGGTCAATTCAACAATCAGACGTTAACTCAGATTGCTCAAACCGTGTGTAAGCCTTTTGGTATTAAAGTGATCGTGAATACGGATGTAGGCGAAGCCTTCCCTCGCATCCAGATTGAACAAGGGGAAACTCCTCATGAGCTGCTGGCTCGTTTAGCCCGTCAGCGTGGCGTTCTGCTTACCAGTGATACCTATGGCAATCTGGTCATTACGCGAAGAAGCACACAGCGAGCTGGCGTATCACTGATATTGGGTGAGAACGTGAAAGCCGCACGTGGTCGCTTTAGTTGGCGTCAGCGTTTTAGCAGCTTCACTATCAAAGCTGTAGGCGCAGCATTTGGTTCATGGGATGACTCGCCATTGTCCACGGTTGGTGGCATCAAAGCCGAAGTGAAAGATGCAGAGATTAGCCGCTATCGCCCCATGATTATTGTCAACGAGGAAATCACTACCGCAGAGGGCGCAGCCAAGCGCGGTCAGTGGGAACGCCAACGCAGCATTGCTAAATCCAATGGTGCTGAGTATACGGTGACAGGGTGGCGCATTCCTCAAACGGGTAAGCTCTGGAACTTCAATACGCTTGTTCCCGTTCAGGATGAAATTATTGGTCTGGATGAAGAGCTGTTGATTGCCTCTGTTATGTTCAGTGAAGACGATGGTGGTCGTTTGGCTGTGATTAGTGTTGTGAATCCTGAAGCGTTCGATATTCCTGCTGAAGCCGAAAAGCAAACAAAAGTGGGAGGTGGTCAATGGTAACCATGAGACATATCGAGAAGTTACTTGCGCCTATCAAACGCCGTATCACTGGCATGGTCACTCGTGCGTTAGTCTCTGGTATTGTGGAAGACTTGCAGCGTCAGAACGTCCAGGTGCAGATCCATTCTGATGAGTCTGCGGATAACATCGAGCGCTTTCAGAACTACGGCATGAGCTCTGTCCCACCGACAGGAAGTGAAGCCATTCTAGCCGCTCTTGGTGGCAATCTTGGCAATCTGGTTGCGTTGGCCGTTGAAGACAAAAAAGTGCGCCCAAAAGGTGAAATTGGTGATGTTTTTCTCTACCATTTGGAAGGTCACCAAATCAAGCTTACCAAAGATGGCAAGGTGGTAATAACAGCAACTGATGTGACTTTAGAATTAAGCAACTCCCTCACTATTATTTCCCCTGAAACATTAATTCAAGGCCCTTTGCATGTCACAGGTGGCATTTCAACGGACTTAGGTATTTTCGCCACTGGGGGCATTACGTCTGCCAGTGTTGTTGGCGGCTCAGATTTGACTGCTGGCAATATCAGTTACCTTGGTCACTTCCACAAAGACGCAGAGAACAGGAATACATCAGCACCAGTGGGTTAGTTATGAGCGTGAGCATTGTGTTCGACATGATGAAGAACACAGGAGTCATTATCGAGGGCGGAAGTGTCGCAGATGACACAGTTTCTGCCCTCGTTTTGATCTCACTGTTTACTGATGCTCGCGCCGAAGACTCTGATACCTTGCCTGACGATTCAGGCGACCTTCGCGGCTGGCCTGGTGACACTTTCTATGACGCGCCATGGGGTTCAAAGCTTTGGCTCTTGTATCGAGAAAAGCTGACTACCGATGTGCGCAATCGCGCCGTGAAATACGCACAAGATGCCCTTGCCTGGATGCTTGTTGATAGCGGTGATGGTCAGATGGCAAAAAGTGTTACTGTCGTTGGTTCGATTCCCCGTTTTCAAACCTTGGCCTTGAATATCGATATTACCAAACCGGACGGTGAAGTGATTTCACTGACGGTTTCTAAACGATGGGAGGCGCAACGTGCCGTTTAACGTTCCGACGCTACGACAACTGATTGAAAGCGGTTTAATCGATATTGAAGCCTCGTTAGATGAGGTGCTTCCGAAATTTGGTATCGAGCAAGCGTTAAACTCTGCCGTAAGTGGCAGCGTTCGTGACCTTTACGATTACCAGACTTGGATCGTGCGTCAAATCATCCCGTCTACCGAGTCTGAAGACCAAACCATTATTGATGCGGCGCGTTATGAAGGCGTGATTCAAAAGCTTGCGACTAATGCCGCTGGCCCTGTGACGTTTGTCGGTGATGTGCCAATTCCTGTCGATACGGTGATGACGCATTCTGATGGGCGCTTGTATCGAGTCACGCTATCCAATGCGCCATCGGGTGGTAACGTAGTCGTAGAAGTAGAAGCTGAAGAAGCAGGAGCCGCTGGCAATCTAGCCGCAGGTGAGACGCTTACTTTAGTTTCAACCGTACCAGGCATTCAACCTAACGGCATCACTGGCGATATTTCAGGTGGTGCGGATATTGAGCCTGTATCTCAGGTGTTAGAGCGCTTGCTGTTTCGCAAACGAAATCCACCTATGGGCGGTGCAGTGCATGACTATGTGGCTTGGTGCCGTGAAGTTGCAGGGGTGACTCGTGCATGGGCCATCGATGCCTACCAAGGTGGTTCAACGGTGGGTTATGCGTTCGTCTTCGATGGACGTCAAGACATTCTACCCACGGTGACAGATAAGCAAGTGATGAGTGCTTATATTTACCGACATCAAGACCCAGCGACAGGGACAGATGTTGGCCGTCCTGCTGGCATCGAAGCGGTTGATATTCCGCTATCACTGAAGACAACCGATTTAGATATCAACCTGACCCCAGACACCACAGAACTACGTGCCAGTGTCCAAACCAGTATTGATGGATACTTTAAAACGCTCAGTCCTGGAAGCACGCTACTGGTGAGCGCAGTGCGTACGGCGATTGGTTCAGTGACTGGCGTCGGAGACTACACGCTAGACCTAGCCGCAGATGTTCCTGCAACATCGAATGAGTTACATGACCTCGGAGTGATCACATGGGCCACACCGTAGAGCAATGGACGAATTCGATAATGGCGCAAATGCCACGGGGTATCCTGTGGCAGCGTTCTACGTCGTTAGATCTCTATAAGTACGCCGCAGGTTATGCGCCACGATTAGAAGCAGCAGAAGTCAGTGCCGATAGCCTACTGCTTGAAATGCGCCCTGAAACCACTCAGAAACTGATTGATGAGTGGGAAGTGTATCTAGGGCTTCCAGAATGTCAGATTCAAAACCAGACCTTTGAATCACGCCGTGCCGCTGTGGTTGAAAAGTATCACCGCAAAGGTGGTTTGCAAGCGTGGAACATCGAGAAATTAGGCTCAGATTTAGGCTTTGATATCGAGGTGGAGGAAATCTTCCCTCACCACTGTTTGCGTGGTTGTACCTATCCACTTTATGAAGAGAAGTACCGCCATCTATTACGTATTCACGTCAAAGGCATCACCCAAGCTTACGCCACCTGCCTAGACGATTGTTTAACCCCGTTAGTATCTCAAACCGCCGTCATACTTGAATGCACCTTAAACAAGTTCAAGTTAGGCGGTAAATACTACGAATTTATCTATGAGGAGAGCGTGTAATGCATCCACTCAATAATGGCTCTCAGGTTGAGAACGTACCCGCACTCAAGCCAAGAGTTGGTACACCTGGTTACTTCAGTGAGAGCAATGACAATGGCGCACCAAGTTATCCAGGGCAGGATTGGTTTAATGCGGTGATTCGTGAGTTTCAGAATGCACTAGCTGCTTCTGGTGTAGCCTTTGACCCTGATAAGTTTGATCATCTACAGAAGTTGCTAGATGCCAACGGCAATCAATTCGCACCTTATCGAGCAGACCGTGTTTACCAATGTGGTGAAATTTGCTCCACTATCAGTGGAGGAAAAATCAGTTTTTGGGAGTGGTATTCGAATGTCGAATCTCTATCTAACAAAGACCCTCTTGATCCTGTTAACCGCCAGTCTGGTTGGAGCGACAATACTAAACCATTTTATTGGACTCCGTACAAAAAAGCTCGTTCTGGGACACCACTGTGGCCTTGGTTAAGTGAGACATTCCCGGAAGGTACATTAAATGTTGTTGGTAACTCAGTGCCTACTGCTGTTTTCTGGCGATTAGCGGAAGCTTTCCCTGAGTTTGTTAACGGTACTAACATTGATTTTCCTGAAACCGGTGGTGAGTTCTTTCGAGTGCTTGATCAAGGTAGAGGGGTTGATGGTGATCGCCAATTTGGCATGGCTCAGGCTGATGAACTTAAATCGCACACTCACTACACTGGTATTAATCCATCTAGAACAAACTATGCCTCACAAAACAACTTGGGGGCGTCTTACTACGATGGCCAGCAACAGACAGGGTCAACTGGCGGGGATGAAACTCGCCCTCGGAACTTAGCGTTTCCAATTTTAGTAGAGGTATGATACATGAGATATTGGACACTTAATAACAAGTCTCTTGAGGTGATCGGGTGTGGTGATGCCGACAAATGGAATATTCCGCGAAATGTTTTACTGATTGAGCCATTACCTGCGAGAGAGGGCTTTGCCTTAGTCGCCAAGGCTGATTTAAGTGGTACTGAATACATAGAAGACCACCGCGGTAAAACTATCTACAGCACAGCTAAGCCAAGCGAGTCCAAACAGGTAAAAAAGTTAGGTGAGATTGAGGAAGGCTGGACATTAAAAGAGTATCTACCCTACTCAATCTGGCAAAACAACGACTGGATACAACAAGTTGAATTACTCCAAGTCGCAAAGCGCAATGAAATTAATCAATGGCGAGATACCCAAGAAGCCAACCCAGATGAAGTTGTTGCTGTCAACGGCATTGAGTGGGATGCCAACCCATCGGCACGTTCACGGATTGAATCGACTCTCAACAGTGGATACCTGCCACCGTTCTGGACAGATGCCAATGACGTCGACCAACCCATTTCGATCGATGTGTTAAAAGCGATTCATGCCGCTATAGTTCAACGTGGTTTCGAAATCCACACACGGCAACGACAAATGAAAGCCGAAATCAAGCAAATAATAAATTTTGAAACGTTAGAAGCTTACAAAGTGGGTTGGTAAGCATTAAGGCAAAGTTTAAATATATTTAAAGCCTAGTATATTGAGCATTTGAAGTTGTGCTCAGTATGCTAGGTTTTTTTGCTCAAGTTCCACGGCGTGCTACATGCAGGTTTGAGAACCTGGAAATTATCATTAATTCTAGATATCAAAGAGCCTGCGATCTCTGGAAGAGTCACAGCAAAAAATTGGTCTATTTCCACCTTGAAATCCCGTTTTCTTTTGAAATAGACGTTGTTCCTCGACTTCTCATTCATTACTTTCCATAGCCACTCAATTGGGTTGAGGTTTGGACTGTAAGGTGGAAGATAATGTAGTTCGATATTTAGGACAAACGCCGCATCTTTGACTAAGTCACTGCGGTGATACCCCGCACCATCTAAAATGGTATGAAGCTTATGGGTTAACGGATAACTCTCTCTTAACTTACAGAAAAAACGAACAATCGATTCATTGTTAATGCTCTCATAGGCGTGAACAATGGTTGCACCAATATCCGACAGGTTCAGTGCGCCAATAATGTTCAATCGGCTACGATTACCCGTTGTTTCAATCACTTTATCCTGGCCAGTACGTATCCAGCCATGCGATATTTTTGTTGATAGTGTTGGGTGAACTACATCGATAAAGACTATCGATTCATCCTCGCCACAGCTTGCCTTTAGCGCTTCAT
>NZ_JATABH010000034.1:0-39221 GCF_036533775.1 Vibrio sp. M260112
GAAGCTTGATTGTATCTACTCATGTTATTTGTCCTCTTTGACTTCTGGAAAAATCAAAGACGCATTTAGCATGAGTAGTTTTACAGGCAAAGCCGAAACGGATGATAACCACCTACTGAAGTAGGTGGTTTAGGGCTGAAAATAAAAAAGCTCGAGTCGGACTCGAGCTTTATAGTGTAAATCTTGGTTCAGCTTATACGTAGTACGCTTCTACTTCGCCTTTAAGTTGGATAAGCATAGGGTTACCGTAACGGTCCTTTGCTTTTGGCGAAGCGACTTTAATCCAACCTTCGCTAACGCAGTACTCTTCAACGTCAGTGCGCTCTTTACCTTTGAAACGAATACCGATTTGGTGATCGAAGCACTCTTTGACAAAGAAAGGGCTGCGTGGGTTACCTGATAGGCGATCTGGTAGAGCTGGTTTAGCTGTATCTGTCATGTTTGCGACCTTGAAGTCCGTAAAAAAAGTGCGTTATTGTAGTCAGTGCTTGATTTGGATTCAAGCCTGTCCTGACGGTTAGATGCCCTTGCAGTATTGTGTATTCGCTGTTGGGAAAACCATTCTATCCAGCTGAGCCGTCAGTTCTTCACTTGGCTGAGAGAGGTTCGCCAAGAACGCATCAATCAGGTTTTCTTTGCTGACTCTAACCCTAGTTTCAGTCTCAATATCTCGAAGATCGATCAGTACATCTGTGAAAAGATGTGGTAAGTCTGCCAGAACCTGAAGATTGAGTACATTGTGCTCGCTGTAAATCGAATTGTGGCTACCTCTGTGCTTCTGTACCACATAAGGGTTGTCTTTGAGGTTGATGATGGATGTGCGTTTTTCACAGCGCTTGAGGCAACCTTTGTTGACCTTAATCTTGCGGCATCCTTCCGTCTGCTGGAATAGACACTGGCGGCTGGTCAGCAGAGTGTTTGGGTGGTAAATGCTGTAATAGCTGCGCATGTTGTGAGGTCGTTTGATATGACGCATCTGCTTCATATTTAACTCATTAGAGATAAACGCCCCGCAGGCCGCGAACTCTTGTTGCAAGCACTTGAATGAGTAGGAGTTGACGGTGTTCATCTGTGGCCCTGCAACCCAAGGCAATTCTAGGGTTTTGGCAAGCATACCGACGCCGGAGTTATTGGTGATCAACAGTTGCGGCTTGATGGCTTGCAAAAATGCTCCTGCTGCTTGGTAATCATCACCGATTAAAATCGCTGGAAACCAAGGTTTGAGGTTCGGATTTGCTTGAAAAAGGGCCACCATAGCCTCCAGTTCATCGGCTAGTCCCATCGGCATTTGGTAGTACACGTCAATATCTGGGTTGTCACACAGTGCGACTTCTTCGTTCGAAGAGATGAGAACAGATAGCCTTGGCGATGCTGCCAGTGCTTTAGCCTGAACCAAGGGTGGTAAGACGGGAACATCTACCGCTCCTTTTAGGCTACTGCCAGTATTGTCAGTTTGTTCGAGGTTGAAGTTCTCAGTGGCGGCTGCGACTTTTTCTATGATGGCTGTTTTATCATCGTACAGTGTTTTCTTAACCTGCTGGACTTCTTCTACGGTCTTACATTGATAAATTTTAGAGAAATGTTTTACAGCGTGATCGCGTGGATTATCGATATACATCGATTTACCGAAATCTCCTTGCAAGAAAGCATTGGAAAAGTCTCGGTTGAACACGGTGTAAAGTTCTCTCGTGTCACTTGAAAGCTCCACACCATCACACAGGCGATCGATTTGCTGACGCCAGTTGTCGACGACCGTATAGACATAATGGGATTTTTTGATCCGTCCTTCGACTTTAAGCGAATACACACCGGCTGCTGCTAAGGCTTCAAGATCGCCAAAGGCCGAGTTGTCTTTCATGTTGAGCGGGTAGTGATGCCCTGTGTTAGTTGGCTGATATTGTTCTCGGCATGGCTGGCTACAGCGGCCACGGTTACCCGATGCTCCGTTACGTGCAGAACTGATGTAGCAAATACCAGAAAACCCGATGCAATAGGAACCGTGGACAAACACTTCCATCATCACATTATGCTGACGACCAAACTGAGCCAAGTGACTGATCTCATTGATATTGAGTTCGCGTGAAAGATTGACGCGACTTGCCGTTAGTTGGTTGAGAAATAGGATCTGTCCTTCGTTATGGGTATTCAATTGGGTCGAGGCATGAACATCCAGATCAGGAAAATGATGTTTTAAGATGTAGCCAAGGCCAAGATCCTGAACAATGACGCCATCAATGCTGGTGGTGTTGAGTTGGCTGAGTAAGCGCACGATTGCTGGAATTTCGCTCTCAAGAATCAACACGTTGAGCGTCAGGAAGATTTTGCAGTTGTGCTGATGTGCGAGGCGAAGCACTCCGTTTAAGTTGGCCAATGTTAGATTGGTCGCTCGGTTGCGAGCGTTGAATCGATCAAGCCCACAGTATATCGCATCCGCTCCAGCGGCAATCGCAGCTTTAATAGAGTCAATATCTCCCCCTGGGGCCAACAACTCAAATTGATCGCGTATCACTACTCGCCTCTTAGATAAAATCGAAAATGAGCACGCATTCTACGGGTTTCAGACTCTTGCTGCGGTACTAGTTAACCTTTTATTAATCTGGGTCAAAAACAAATGGTGGCTTTCGCGAGTTTTGAGGATGAATGAATCTATAGAGACCGAGTTGCGTGAGTGAGACCTCTTTTCTGTTGCAATTTATTAGAATTGCTTTAGTGTTATACCTATGTATATCACTAAAGCGTAAATGATAAGGCAGAATTCATGACTGAGTGGAACGAAACACAGCCTATCTTTCGTCAGCTATCCGATCGAATTACCGAGCAGATTTTGCAGGGAGTTTGGTTGGAAGGTCAGGCTTTGCCATCAGTGCGGGCTGTGGCGAGTGATCTTAAGATCAACCACATAACCGTGATGAAAGGCTATCAATTACTCGTGGATGAAGGCCTAGTTGAGAAAAAGCGTGGTCAAGGGATGTTTGTTGCGGTGGGTGCAATAGCACGTCTAAAAGCAGTTCAGAAACATGATTTTATTGAACAACAAATTCCTTCAATCGCAGCAAAACTAACACAGCTAGATATTCCACTGAATGAATTTATTGAACGGTTAACGGTGCACGTTGAGGGTAAACAATGAGTGTATTAATTAGTGCTCGACAGGTAAGCAAAGAATACTCAGGTCGTGTGAAAGGACAAAACGAAGCCATAAATAATATTAGCTTTGAGTTGAAACCTGGTCAGGTCTTAGGCCTGCTTGGTCATAATGGTGCCGGCAAGTCCACTTTGATCAAAAGTTTACTTGGTGCACATCAATATCGTGGTGATATCGAGATTCTTGGATTTGAACCGGTGGCGCAGCGTGCCAATGTGATGCAGCATTTATCCTACATATCAGATGTTAATGTGTTGCCTGAGTGGATGACGGTGGAACAACTGCTTCGTTATACCGCCGGTGTTCATCCGAGTTTTGATTTAGCCAAAGCTCAGCAAGTGATCGCCAAGACGGATATTAGACCAAATAGCAAAATCAAAGCGTTGTCGAAAGGGATGAAAGTCCAGTTGCATCTGGCGATCGTCATTTCGACGGACACCAAAGTGTTGATTTTGGATGAACCAACTCTCGGTTTGGATCTTGTTTATCGCGATACTTTTTACCGCCACTTGCTAGAGTGGTTCCATGATGGCGAGCGCGCGCTGATTATTGCCAGTCATGAAGTGTCTGAAATTGAACACCTTCTTACAGATGTGTTGATTCTAAAGCGTGGCGAAGTGGTGTTGCAGGCGTCGATGGAAGAAGTTGCCCAAGGATTCGTAGTTGTTGAAACGAATCACGATCAGAATGAACAAATCGAGTCGTTGAATCCGCTTTCAAGCGAACGAGGTTTAGGCTCTACACGTTGGCTACTGCGTTCAGAGCAAGCTGAGTGCTTGCAAGATGTTGACCGGATTTACAATGTAAAACTGGCCGATCTGTTTTTAGCGTTGCAGAAGGAGGCGGTGTAATGAATGCGAATGTTTATATGCTAGAAAAAGAGTGGTTGGAGCATAAGGTCATTACCCGTATCCCTGTTGCTTTTCTGATCTGTGGCGTGGTGCTGTTGTTGAGTTTATTGATGAACTCAACTATCCAGAGCAATGTTACCTATGAATTGACCTATCAGAATGATGGTTTTGAGTCGGGTTTCGAACTTGGGAAACAGCTCAGTCACTTAGTTTTGGTTGTTAGTGGATTGCTCTCAATACTGCTTACCTGTCTCTATTTTCCTAAAACGCTGCGTAAGGAGCGTCAGGAGGGCAGTGTGATGTTCTGGCGCAGTATGCCGGTCACCGATTTAAACATGCACGCAGTGAAGTTGGCGTTCGGTCTGCTGGTGGTTCCTGTCATTTGCTCAATGTTGGTTATTGCAGCGGACTTTTTGATGTGGATTATCAACCTAGTGATGTCTGAGCAATTCCCTCTGTTCTTTACTGGTGAATCGTTGTTTTACGTTGGAAGTCATTGGCTAGAGTTTATTGGCCGTATGTGGCTAGTTGGCTTAGCGCTGTTGCCTTTTGCCACCATAGCGATGGCAATTTCGCAAAAGGTCAATTCACCGCTGTTGATTATGCTAATCGCTCTGTATGTGATTAAGCTGTTGGCGAGCAACTTGTTTGCCACGGATCTTGTCAGCCAATTTATTGATGCCATCACAAACTTGCCGCTAGATGTGTTGGTTGAATCTAACCCTATGATCGCATTTGCTAACGCTGGCACACTGAACTTAGCGGTGTTCTTTAGCCTAGGCGTGTTAGGATTGCTGGCGAGTTTGAGGCTCAGTCGAACCATCGATTAATAGGGATTGAAAGTAAAAAGGTAGCTGAAAGGCTACCTTTTTATTTGTTGAAACAGGCTATTGCACATATGAGCCGTGGGCGAGTCAGTTGAAATTGTTCTTTTTAAAGCTGTCCACGTAGGCTTTATCTTCATGCATAATGTGCTGGCTGAGCCAGTTCTTTAAGAAGCTCATCAGTTCATCACCAATGTCATCCCCACGCTCGACTCGCTTTTGGAAATCGAGCACTTGCGCAACCAGTTGGTTGTGCTTTTCGATGTGTTCTTTGGTTTGTGAGTAGTCGATTTGATCAAACAGTACCTCTTCGTATTTAAAATGATTGGCCGTGTAATCAATCAGACCTTGTACGACTCGTTTGATAGAACTTAACCCGTAGTTATGTTTTAGTAAGTGGTATAGTTCATTAATCAAATGCAGTAAGGCTTGATGCTGGCGGTTGATCTCTTCGAGACCAATGTCCAGCTGACTGCTCCATTCCATCAACTTATCTCGCTTAGCTTCCTCTGCGTCTATCTGTCGTTGGTCAGTCGCAAAACGGTGTAGCAGGGAGTCAATCTCACCAGATAGGTTTCTTACGGTAATGCTGGCGAGTAAGGTTTCTTGTGTCGCTCGGACATTGTTGTCTGACTCGTTGGCGATAAGTTGCAAGCACTGCTCAAGATCTTGAGTTTTTTTCGTCTGTTCATCGGAAGAGTGCGCGATATGTTGTCCATATTCACGTACATCATCGATTTGTAGGTTGAGTTCTTTAAACGTGTGTTCTGCCGCAGATGCGATAGCCAGTGAGCGTTCCATGCTGGATTTGTTTTCCTTCATGGTCTGCAAAACATCGTCAGTTTTGGCTTGCAAGTTGTTGATTTTTTGTCTTATTTCTTCGGTCGCTTGTTGGGTTCTCATTGCTAAAGAACGCACTTCATCGGCAACCACGGCAAAGCCACGGCCCTGTTCACCTGCACGGGCACTTTCTATTGCGGCATTTAAGGCGAGTAGATTCGTTTGTTCAGCGATGCTACTGATGGTTTCCATTACCTGACTGATTTGCTGCAACATGCCACCCATTGAACGGATAATGTTTAAAACAATGACATGGTAAAGCACCACTAGCAGTAACCAACCCCACTGCTGGAGAAAGAACAGATATCCAGCCAGCGGAAGAATCAAAAGGGTCATTGTGATAGACCATTGTACTGGGGTTAATTGGCTCAATTTGGATGCTAGCGATTTAAACATACCTTCGCCTCTTATAGATTACCGTTGATCACTCCATTAAATTTAGGCGAAAGATTGGGATTCCCCATACTAAATATGCAAATTATTTTAGTGTCACTAAGCAAGAGTAGTTAGAAGGTAAAGGTGGCTTAAATCGAAAGAGTGGCCGAGTGGTTATCGCTCTGGATTGCACCCCTGTAGAGGGGGGACTGTGTCGAAACGCGCAGAAAAAAGCGTTTTCCAATTAGGAAAAACCTGATTGATAGAATTTCTCACTGCCTATTCCACAAATCTGGTAATCATTACTTTATTAATAAAATGTAGTGATGTTTTATATGGATTGTTAATTTGAGCGGCGGACTCTAACGCTGGCTCTAAACTTATGAAGTGGGAATAGCTCAGTGAATCAGATGGTTGATCGAGATCTTGACGTCTCTGTTGTCGAATTGGACACACCGCGATCACGTCGTGGCAGTTTCAAGTGGCGCGGTATCGAAGTGCGGCTTGGCCTCGCGTTAGCCATGCTATCGATGACGACTCTATTGCTGGCGCTGTTCAGTTCGACCACCTATGACAGGCTTGAGTTAGCGTTGGTTGACCTAAAAGAGAAAGAGATACCAGCTTTGGAGCAAGCGGCTCGGTTGAATGATATGGTGAGACTTGTGATCACCGATTCTTCGCAACTGGTGGTAGCGGACTCAAATCTTGAACGACGCAAAGCGATGCAACGTGTCGAAGAGAGCATCAATGAAATGGGGCGGGTACTGGCACATTTTCCTGAGTACTACGCTTACTTTAAAGATCTCATCATGCAAGTGAGCAACAGCCTTAGCCTACTGTATCAAAGTGGTGAAGAGTCTCGTGAACTCAATAAAGAGTTGCGCCATTTGCTCGAAGGTTTTTATCCCTTGCTTCAGCAGGTGAGTGAAGAACTCGATAGTCTTCCTCAAGAGCAAAAATCCCGTCTTCAATACAGTCAGCTGAAAGCATTGTTGTTTTATCAGTTGGGTTTGGTAGAAAAACTTTATAACGATGGCAGCTTTAATGAGTTGGATTACACCACTTATCGGCTCGAGCAGTTGGGTCAAGATTGGTTTAGTCTGTGGTTGGCAAGTGGCTTAGCGAGTTCTTTACCTGCGCTGGATGAAAAACTATCGGTTATCTATACTCTCGCGTCTCGTTCAAGTCGTCTGGTTCAGCTAAAGAATCAGGCGCTAGAACATCATTATCAGCAAGAATTTTTACTGGAAAACAGTCGTAAGTATCTTCATCAGCTATCGGTTCAGATAGAACGAAATACCGCAAATGTGAATTTAGAGATTGATTCCTCTATCGCTCATGTTCAACGCTCGCTGGCCTCTAACCGTACCTTCTCTCTGGCTTTGTCACTGTTTAGCCTAATCGCTGCTGCGGGTATTTCTTGGTTCTACGTTCGTAAGAATATTTTGGAACGTTTGCTCAATTTGCGTGATGACATGTTCGCTATTTCAACCGGCCATTTGGATACAAAGATTGAGCTAAAAGGTCATGATGAAATTACCCAAATGGCGAAGTCCCTTCAGGTGTTTCAGGCTACAGCTAAAGTGGTGAAGAAAACCAATCAAAAGCTCGAAGCAGAAGTGGAAGAGCGCCGCGTGGCGGAAGAGAAACTGCGAGTGACTCAAGATGAACTGATTCAGGCAGGAAAACTCGCCGCATTAGGCCAGTTAAGCGTGGGGATTACTCATGAGATCAATCAACCACTGACGGCCATAAGCAGCCATACTCGCAGCGCTCAGAAATGGTTAGAGCAGCAGAGAAGTGATAAAGCGACCCACAACCTGCAAAAAATCGAACAGCTCCTCGGTAAAGTGGCGGCGTTGACGCATCACCTCAAAGCTTTCTCTCGCAAAAGTGATGGAAAAATCTCATCGGTTGAAGTCATACCGGTTGTCAATGATGCGATTGAACTGTTTACCAACCGTCAGGTACCGATAGTGCTCGATTGTGACCTTGCTTCTGATGAGATCGTACGGGCGAATCCGATTCGCTTAGAGCAGGTGTTGGTCAACCTGATCAGTAACGCCATTGATGCGGTAGAAAATAAATCAGAGCCACTGATCTTAGTATCGGTGGCACGCGTTGATAATAACGTGACCATAGCGGTCAAAGACAATGGTAAAGGCATTATCGAAGACGATATTCCGCATATTTTTGACCCATTTTATACCCGTAAAGAGGTTGGCAAGGGCCTAGGTTTAGGTCTGTCTATCGCCTTTAATATCATCAAGGATTTTGGTGGTTCGATACGGGTGCACTCTCAGCCTGAGTTTGGCAGTGAGTTTGTAGTACATCTTAAACAAGGCGAAAAAGCATGACGATGGATAAGCGTATCACCCTGATTGATGACGAGTTGGATGTTGTAGAAGCCGTGGGCGAAATGCTCGAACTTGAAGGTTTCACCGTCACTGGATTTACCGACCCTAAAAGTGGTCTGAAATCACTCTCGCCTGATAGTCGACAGGTGGTTCTGTGCGATGTTCGAATGCCTCAGTTAGATGGATTATCGATGTTAGAAGCGATTCAGAGTCGCTCGCCACATTGCGAAGTCATCCTAATGAGTGGTCATGGGGATATTCCGATGGCCATCGAAGCAATCAAACTCGGCGCGTTCGATTTTATTGAAAAACCACTCCAAAGTGATGAACTGATTGAAAAGCTCAACCTTGCCGCCACACATATTCACAATGCTCCCATAGCTCAAAACACCACGGCGGAGCAACCGATTGAAAACGTGATTATTGGTGTTTCTAGCCAGATGGAGATGATTAGGACGCAAGTTCTCGCATTGGCGCGTACGGGTGTCGATACCATTATCAACGGTGAAACTGGCACGGGGAAAGAGGTTATTGCACGAGCGCTTCACCGCTATTCAGCACGACGAGAAAAGCCCTTTGTTGCAATTAACTGTGGCGGCATGACCGAAAGCATCATAGAGAGCGAACTATTTGGTCATGAGGCGGGCTCGTTTACCAGTGCCAACAAAAAGCGGATTGGTAAAATCGAGCAGGCGCATGGTGGCACACTGTTTTTAGATGAAATTGAAAGCATGCCAATCTCAGTGCAAATTAAGTTATTGCGTGTCATTCAGGAGCGGGTGATTGAGCGGGTTGGCGGCAATACATTGATTCCGGTCGATATCACGATTGTGGCGGCAAGCAAGGCGGATTTGGCGGAGCTGAGTCAGCGTGGTGAGTTTAGAGCGGATCTGTTTTATCGACTCAATATTGCCAGTCTGAATCTCCCACCTCTTCGTCAGCGTAAGGAAGATATTCAGTCCTTGTTTCGTCATTTTGTCGTTCAGGCCAGTCAAAAATATAAGACTCGCGCATCGACACTTTACGCCGAACAAATCCAACAACTGTGTCGACATGATTGGCCAGGCAATGTGCGAGAGTTAAGAAATGTGGCTGACCGTTTTGTGCTTGGGATCGTTGGCGAAGGTTTTGATCTTCAAGCGCCTTCAACCTTGAGTAGTGATGGCTTTGCGTTTGAGCAGCAGATGGAACAGTACGAGCGTAACGTTCTCACCGAAGCGTTGATTGAAATGGCGGGCAACATCAACGAGGTGTCATTACGCTTAAATCTGCCAAGAAAAACCCTTTATCGTAAGATGAAAAAACACCAACTGGACAAAGAGAGTTTTAAAGCAAGTCGCCAGATTTAGGGACAAGACATAATTGACCCATCATAGAAGCTTAATAAAAACGTTATACTTATCTGATTGAATTGCAAGCGAAAAGTTTTTGGCACGCTGCGTGCAAAATGGATGGTCGTTCTGGTTAGAAGTCAGGGAGTCAGTTGTATGTTACGACGGAGACTTTTCCCAGTCCGGAACAGCATAAATAACAAACAACTATTTGCTGCAAGGAGAATCAACAGATGAAGCAAATCTTAACCAGTAGTATCGCCCTATTGCTAGGTGTTAGCTCAATGGCGATGGCTGCAAACGAGCCAGCGCAGGTTGGGCCACGCCCGCTATACCTCGTCAGTGATATGGAAGAGGGACCTCTGAAAACTAAGTTGGAAAGCTGTCAGGCCGGCCCATTTTATCGTAGCGACTTCTCTATCGGCCACCGTGGAGCAGCAATGCAGTTTCCAGAGCACACCAAAGAGTCTTACTTGGCTGCGATCGCAATGGGTGCTGGGGTGTTAGAGTGTGATGTGACCTTTACCAAAGATAAACAGTTGGTCTGTCGTCACTCGCAAAGTGATTTGCATACTACAACCGATGTACTTGCTCATCCTGAACTTGCTAAGAAGTGTACGGTACCATTTAAACCTGCTAATCCAGCCACAGGTGAAGATGCACAGGTAGAATGTCGTACGTCAGATTTCACGTTAGCGGAATTTAAGACTCTTAAAGGCAAAATGGATGGGGCGAATCCAAAAGCGACAACGGTTGAAGAGTACATGAACGGGACTCCAGGCTGGCGTACAGACCTCTATTCGCAAACAGGGACTTTGATGACCCACGCCGAGAGTGCTGCACTGTTTAAAAAATATGGTGTTAAGGTGACTCCTGAATTGAAGTCAGCTGCCGTGAAGATGCCTTTCCAAGGCTTTAGTCAGGAAATGTATGCTCAGAAGTTGATCGATGAGCTTAAACAAGCGGGCTTCTCTCCTGATGAAGCTTATGTTCAGTCATTCAATCTTGATGATGTTAAATACTGGATCAAAAATGAGGCTAAGTTTGGTAAGCAAGCTGTCTACCTTGATGACCGTATGTACGAAAAAGAGGGTTTTGCTGCTTCGTTGGAAAACATGAAGGAGCTCTCTGATCAAGGTGTTCAAATTATTGCTCCGCCTTTGTATGCCTTGATTCAACTTGATGAGAATAACAATATTGTCCAGTCTGACTATGCCAAGCTAGCGAAGCAAGCGGATCTCGATATCATTGCTTGGACACTAGAGCGTTCAGGTCCATTGGCGCAAGGCGGTGGCTGGTACTATCAATCCGTCACAGACCAGATCAAGCGTGATGGTGATATGATGAAAGTACTCGATGTCTTAGCGAAGGACGTCGGTGTGCTTGGTGTATTTAGTGATTGGCCATCGACGGTGACCTATTACGCGAACTGTATGGATATCTAAGTTTTCGTTGCTATCTACCGTTAAAAAAAAGGGTCAAATGACCCTTTTTTTTGTTTCGATTTGGCTAGGACAGAAATGACCCAAACATCTTAAAATTAATTGGACACAAATGACCCAAACTAAAAATGGTTAAATTGATGCTCTGTTAAGCCATTGATATTTAAAATTAAAATAGTTGGCACAACCCCTGCTATAGGAGAGGTGAACATCAACAATAACGTGAATGTAAGGTTCTAATATGAAAAACAGTGTAAAAGGATTGTTAATCGCTGGTTCTTTGCTGCTGCCATCAATGGCGATGGCAAGTGAGTGTACTTATCGTGGGGTACTGGATGATAGATACTGTGATGAAAATAAAGACTTAGTGGCTGACGCGCCCAAAGATGCGAGTGAGTGGATTGATCCAAGTACACTCGTATTTACCTACACTCCCGTTGAGGACCCTGCTCTGTACAAGGATGCATTTGCAGATTTTCAGGCGCACCTAAGCAAAATTACCGGTAAAAAAGTCATCTATTACACCGTTCACTCTAACTCAGCTCAGGTTGAGGCGATGCGTTCAGGCCGTCTTCATGTTGCTGGTTTCTCAACGGGTCCAACGGGCTACGCTGTTAACCTTGCGGGTTACGTACCGATCGCTGTTAAAGGTGATGAGTCAGGTTTCCAAGGTTACAACCTAATTACCATCGTCCGTAAAGACAGTGGCATCAATGAAATGGCGGATCTGAAAGGTAAGAAAGTCGCGCATACGTCAGCGTCTTCCAACTCTGGTAACCTTGCTCCGCGCGCTCTATTCCCAGCTCAAGGCCTCGTACCGGATCAAGATTACAAAGTGCTTTACTCTGGTAAGCATGACCAATCTATCCTAGGTGTTTACAACGGTGACTACGATGCTGCCCCAGTTGCTTCAGATGTGTATGACCGCATGGTTGCAGCTGGCCGTGTTGATGCCTCTGAGCTAAAAATTATCTACCGTAGCCCACGTTTCCCAACTTCTGCATTTGGCTACGCATACAACCTGAAACCAGAGCTTGTAGAGAAGATCAACGAAGCCTTCTTCAGCTACCGCTTTACCAAAGAGATGAGCGATGCGTTTAAAGGCGCTGACCGTTTCTCACCAATTACTTACCAAGAAGATTGGTCAGTTATCCGTGATATTGCCCATGCGACAGGTACCGCTTACACCAAAGCCGGTCTGAAAAAACTGGCTGAAAAAGATGCAGCTAAGCGCGCTAAGAAGAAAGCGGAAGAGTTAGCAAAGCAAGCTAAGACGCAATAATCCTTTAACAAACCCATCATTCTAAAAAAATGTACGGTGTCCTCGTGTGTAGGGCACAGGGCACCGTACACCCATAAGAAAACAAGGAATAGTAGTATGGCCGTAGCGAGCTATGACGGAATAAAGATCAATAACCTTTTTCATCAATACGTGGCAGGCAAGCCAATCCTTAAAGGTATCGACATCAATATCGACCAACCGGGTATCATTGCCATCATCGGCCCGTCAGGTACAGGTAAGAGTACCTTGCTTCGTTGTATTAACCGCCTTAACGAACCAACCAGTGGAGAGATTCTGTTTGAAGGCGAGGATCTGACAAAACTGAGTGGGCAGGCACTACGTAAGCAGCGTCGTCATATCGGTATGGTTTTTCAGGAGTACAACCTAGTTGAGCGTTTGACTGTGATTGAGAACGTCTTGTGTGGTCGTCTTGGTTACATGTCTTCTTGGAACGCATGGCGTCGTAACTACTCGAAAGAAGATCTCAAAAAAGCCTTCGAATTATTAGAGTTTGTTGGCTTGCAAGATTTCGCCAATCAGCGTGCAGATAGCTTGTCTGGTGGTCAGCGTCAACGTGTTGGTATCGCCCGTGCCGTGATGCAAGACCCGTACATATTGCTTGCGGATGAGCCGACCTCCTCGCTTGACCCTAAAACCGCGGTAGAAATCATGGAACTAATGGAAACCTTCGCACAGGAGAAGCAGATCCCTGTATTGGTCAATATTCATGACGTTAACCTCGCTAAACGTTTTGCGAAACGTATTATCGGTATGTGCAATGGTAAAGTGCATTATGACGGCCGCCCTGAAGGCATCAGCGAAGATGACCTAAAAATTATCTATGGAGGTGAGTCATGGCTGGATTAAGCTCATCGACCAAAACAGCGGTAGAGGCGATTGAAAATCCGTTTAAGGCATCGTGGGCGAGCCGCTTGGGTGTCGTAGCTGTGATTGGCTATCTTTTTTATAGTATCTCGACGCTCAATTTAACTTGGGAACGATTTATGGTCGGCTTAGGGGAAAGTGAGCGTTTACTTAGTCGCATGTTTCCGCCTGATTTCTCACGCTCAAATCTGCTCTTGAGTGGTTTGGCTGAGAGTTTACAAATCGCGATTATTTCGAGCTTTTTCGGCATCGTGATCTCATTGTTTCTTGGTCTGCTTGCGGCGCGAAACATGATGCCAAATATTGTCTCAACACCAGTTCGCGGCTTTATTGCTCTGTGCCGCTCTTTCCACCCGGTCATCATCGCCATCTTGTTTGTTAAGGCCGTCGGTTTTGGTGCACTGGCGGGTATTTTAACTCTGGTTTTTGCTTCGATTGGTTTTATTGCCAAGCTGTTTGCTGAGGCGATTGAGGAGATCTCGTTTAAGCAAGTTGAAGCGATTCGAGCGACAGGCGCAAGCTTTATGAGTGTCATTCTGTTCGCGGTTATGCCACAGGTATTCACTCGATTTATCGGTTTTGCCAGCTATCAGTTGGACTCAAACCTACGTAACTCGACCATGGTCGGTATTGTTGGCGCTGGTGGCTTAGGTGGCACGCTTTTCTCTGCATTCCAGCGTTTTGATTATGACTTTGTTGCTGCGATTCTTATCACTATTATCGCGCTAATCCTTGTCGGTGAGTTCTTATCTAATGTTGTAAGGAGAATCTTCTAATGACGACCGCTTCTATTGATAGAGAATGGCAACGTTTCACCTTTAGTGAGCGTATCGCAAGATTTGCTGCTTACCTCTGCTTTGTTTCTGCAATCGTATGGTCATGGCAGACGGTTGAAGTGATACCAGAATTCTTGTACGACGCGCCTGCTCAGTTTGCCGATATGTTTAGTCGTATGGTTCCGATGGACTACGGCTTCTATCCTGAAACGATTCATGATGCGATGGTTGAAACGCTGCATATCGCCACGTTAGGGACGCTATTTACGTTAGTTCTGGCGATTCCATTAGCCTTGCTTAATGCGCCAAATATCACCCCAAATAAGACGCTTAACTGGATTGCTCAGTTCTTCTTGGTTTCATCTCGCTCGGTGAACTCATTGGTTTGGGCATTGCTGTTTATTGCCCTGTTTGGTCCAGGTGTGCTGGCGGGAATCATGGCGATTGCGGTTCGTAGCGTAGGCTTTGTTGGTAAACTGTTGGCGGAAGCGATCGCAGAAGTCAACATGGGCACCATTGAAGCGCTGAAAGCAACCGGTGCGTCATGGGGAAGCATCTTGTTCAAAGGTTATTGGCCTCAGGTTATGCCAGCATTCTTCTCAATCGTACTGTTTCGTTGGGATATCAACGTCCGTGAATCGGCGGTTCTAGGATTGGTAGGTGCAGGTGGTATTGGCGTGGTGCTAAATGATGCGCAGAATCTGTTTGAATGGCAGAAAGTATCGATGATTCTAGTGAGCATTTTTGCGGTCGTTGTACTGGCTGAAGCGCTAGTTGTCCACGTACGTAAGAAACTGATTTAAACAACATCAAATGGCTAGGTGTTGTATTCAAAAGGCAGGGAATACCTGCCTTTTCTTTTAAGCTACAAATACTTCTCTATGGGCAGTAGTTGGAGAAAGTAAGACTCAAATCGCTGCCATCGCCCTGTCTCTGGCTCATGATCATAGATTTGAGAACCGGAAGACCACATCACGTCACCGTTTTGTAATTCTAATCTCCAGCTATTCTTCTGATCCATCGCCTGCAAAATGTTGTCAGCAAGACGCTGTGCGACATCAAGGTCTTTTATCACCAGCAGTGACTCAGTATTTAGGTAAGTCGATCTAAGGTTAAAGTTAAACGAACCAACCGTGGCAACACGATCGTCAAACACCGCAGATTTTGAGTGAAGGCCATAACCGATGGCAGGCGCACACTTGTTAGCATCTTTGGTTGAAATCTCACACACCTCAGCGTTGGGCTTCAATTCATACAGTTTAATGCCGTGTTCGAGCATATCTTCGCGTCGACCAGCGTAACCAGAATGGTTAGTGATCAGATCATTAGACGCCATAGAATTGGTTAAGGCTTTAATCTCGACACCACCACGAGTCAGTACTTGCATTGCTTCTAGCTGTTGGTCGTCAAAGATCAGGTATGCGGATTCGAGAACGATCTTCTGCTTTGCCTCGTAAGCGGAGTTTCTCTGTGAAGTCCATGGTGTGATACTCCTTACTCTGATTTGATACTAAAAGTATAGCCAAGCACCAGCATCAGCGACGTGAGTGGTTCACACTTTATTATTAACAAAGTAATCAATTAAGAACTAATATTAATGAAGTGCTCGCGTGAGTAGTGGAGGTAAACATGAAGTTTCTTGTTCAATTCGATGAAGAAGGGATGTACCAGAACAACGCTTGGGATATTCCGGTACCGTATGTGAAAGGGGAAGTTCGCGCGCTTAACCCGTTACTTGCTATGGTTCTTATCGAACGAAATCAGGCGCACCTGTATACCAATCTAAAAGACCAACGACTGACTATTTCGGACGAGAAACACTAACTAGATCTGGAGGCCAGAGGTGCTACCGTACTTTTAGTTCAAGCAACTGTTGAGCAAATTCGGCAAATCCAAAGCCACCAGGTTTCGTCATTACCCTTGAAGGTTTATGGCTTAGCTTATCCCAATAATGTTCTATATTCTTTACCCCGACCGTGAGTGGGAGCGTTTCAAACATCTGCTGATCGTTGAGTGAATCGCCGACGTAGCAACATGTATTTAAAATATCCAGTTCAGATAGCCCGTGTTTCTTTAAGAAGTGAAACGCAGTATTGCGCTTTGAATGCTCACCATACCAAGCGTTGATGTGGATTGAACTGGCTGTCGCGTGAGCGCCTAAACGATGAATTTTGGCGACGATCTCTTCTACAATCCGACTGTCTAGCGGTTGCCTATTCTGACCGATATCGATGGCCACTTCGCATAAACGGTAGGCTTGATCCAGCGTAAGGTTTACGTCGGGGTAGTCAACAAGGATCTGTTCCACCTGAGCTTTAAGTTCTGCTTGTCGTTGTCGCATGGTGCCAAGCGGTACTGAACTGGACAGAGAAACCCCTTTTCTGCTTTTTGCCAACGTAAATGCACCGTTTTCCCCCAAGACAGCATCGACAGGCCAAAGTTGTGCGATATGGTCACACCATCCAGCGCAGGCGCCAGTCACTGCCACGACCTTGATTCCCTTTTGTTGAAGAGACTGGAGTGCAATGAGCGTCTCAGGTGGCAGTTTGCCTTGCCAGGTAAGCGTGTCGTCGACGTCTGTCAGTACCCATTCGACTGACTTCCATTCCGTTGAAAGAGCGTTATCCATTAAAGTTCTTATTTTAGTTGAGCAATCGCCCCAGTGTATCGATTCTCAACAGCGAAATCAGTGAGGTAGACGGGGCTGTGGGGAAAAGTTTGGCCACGCAGTAATAATCCTCGTTTAGCTTATTGACTATCAACAATATGGCTATGCATCGAGTTGAGCATGTATTAGAGTTAAACACACTAGCGTTATCAGGACACACACCAAGAATAGAGTTTAGAAATGAATTGTTAAAGCGTGTGCCCCTCCAATTTCAAATAAGGAGAAGCAATTGGTAGAACGGATTAGTTACCCAAATTTACCTCAAATCGCAGGGCCTTATGTTCATGCAACAAAGCACAATGGCACCCTATATCTATCAGGGTTAACGGCCTATGGTACTGATGCTCAATCTCTGGATATGGCTGCTCAGGCGAAGGAGGTGCTTAATCAGATCGCGCAGGTTGTTGAGCAGGAAAAACGCTCAAAAAGCGATCTGGTCAAACTGACGATTTTTGTGCGAGATATGTCTAAGCTAACCAGCATTCGGGAGCTGCTATTTGATTTCTATGATGGCTATTTACCAGCGTGCTCTCTTGTTGAGGTTTCGAAGTTGATTCATCCCGAGCTGCAAATTGAGATAGAGGCGGTTATTGCGCTCTGACTACAACGAATCGGTTTGAACTAGCTCTGATGTTTAAGGCACAATAGTCAGTGAAAGACGTCGTTTCTTTATATACAACGTTTTGTTTCTATTGGAGTATCGAAGATCATGGATGAAAGAAGTCAGGCCTATCTGGATCAGTATTTAAAATCATTGCCAGCAGAGCTTGCTGTACAGCACACCTCATTTAGTTCAGATTACTATTGTAACGACGAGTACAACGCTAACCTGTGCGCTGACCTGATTCTCCGCGGTGAGAAACGTGCGTCATGCAGCATGGAGTATTGGTATCGTCACGAAGGCGAGCCGATGCCTCAGGTCGGCCATCTTCAAGTTGTGACTGACTGGCATGGAAATCCAGTTTGCATCGTTGAAATCAGTTCAGTTAGCACCGCTAAGTATTGTGATGTCAGCGCTGAGTTTGCTGCAGAAGAGGGGGAAGGAGATAAGTCTCTTCAATGGTGGCGAGAAGCACACTGGGACTTTTTTAGTAAAGAGTGTGCAGAACTGGGCATTGAACCGACCCAAGAGATGATGTTGGTGTTAGAACGCTTCAAAGTTGTTTATAAATAATCATTGTCGTTGGCAAATGAGCTATTATGAAAAATCATCGTATCAACAGTCACTTATTGGTTTTTTAACGGAGTAAACCATGAAGCACTTATTGCTATGCATCGCTCTACTGTCACTCGCGGGCTGTTTGGGTATGCCTCAAAACGTTCAACCTGTTAGCGATTTTAAGCTCGATAGTTACCTAGGCAAATGGTACGAAGTAGCTCGTTTAGATCATTCGTTCGAGCGTGGTTTAAGCGATGTAACTGCCGAATATGTCATGCGCCCTGACGGTGGCGTATCGGTCATCAACCGTGGCTATTCTGCTGAGAACAAAGAGTGGAAGCAGGCTGAAGGAAAGGCCTACTTCGTCAACAGTGAGAATGAGGGCTATCTGAAAGTCTCGTTTTTTGGCCCTTTTTATGGCTCATACGTGGTGTTTGAATTAGAAAAACAGAATTACGACTACGCATTTGTATCAGATCCAAATACCGATTATCTGTGGTTATTGTCGCGCAAGCCAGACGTCAGCCCTGATGTCAAAGCAAAGTTTGAGCGATTGGCTCAGCAGAATGGGTTCAATGTGTCAGAGCTTATTTACGTCGAGCACAAGTAAAACTCACTGTGTTTAAAAGATAGGAAGCCCAAGTGGCTTCCTATCTGTCGGTGACAAAGCGAGCGCATCAATGCGAATGATGCAATAGCCCTGCTGAAATCATCGTAGCGGTGGCGATTTCCTGACATCGCTTGGTGTTTACACAACTACCCGAAGCAACGTTTTGAGCACTTGAATAGACCGTTTGACCTTCTTTTATCGTTTCCAACACTTTGATATCAGCCAGTGTTTCAGGTTTTGCTGTTAGTGGATTCTCGGACAAAATAACTAGGTCAGCGAGTTTACCTACTTCTAGTGATCCTTTATTTTTCTCTTCTTTGTATTGAATCGCTGCCCACAAGGTTTGCGATTTCAATCCGTCTAGTGCCGAGACACGTTGTTTTTGCCCCAACACATGACCAGTACGACTGACACGATTAACGGTTGCGGAATAGACTCGCATGGAATTAGGCAGAGCTACAGGCGAATCATGGTGCGAGGTATAGATCATTCCCAAGTCTCGCGCCCAACCTGTAGGGGAGATATTCTCTGCACGTCCTTTGCCCAAAACAGAGTTCATGTGCCAATCACCCCAATAGAAGGTATGCATTGGAAAAAACGAAGGAAATACGCCCAATTGTTTAAATCGCTCAACCTGATCTTTACGAGCAGTCTGAGCATGTATCGCGACAAAGCCTCGGTCTGCGATACCATGGATTTTTTCACTTGCTTCAATTCCGTTAAGTAACTGGTCAATCGCGGCATCACCGTTGACGTGGGTTAACAACTGCCATCCATTGCGTTGCGCCAACTCAATGAATTCGGCAGCTTTTTCATCACTCATGCTTGGATAACCTTTGTAGCCTTTCTCTTGACCAACTGGTGGAATGAGATAGGGTTTTGTTAGCCACGCGGTTTTGCCCTGAGGAGAACCATCGAGGTTAAGCTTAGCGCCTGCCACTCGAAATCCATTAGAATATTCGCTTGAGTAATACGGTGGAGCAATGGCTTCTTTAGCTACTTGAATATCAGGATACGCGGCCACATCGATCGGGAGTTTTCCTTGTTGAGCTAAGTCATACATGGTTTTCACGGCAGACGTCGAAGCACGCCCTTCTTGTGCGGTGGTGTAACCAAAACTCGCATATAACTCCATACCCGCTTTAAAAATTACTTCATTTTCTTTTGCGTTGAGTTTGGCCATTAGCGGCAGTAAGGTGCCAAAGAAAGCGGTCTCCTCTAGTACCCCATTAGGTGTTTTTCCGTCGCTCTCTCTGCGAATTTTCCCCCCATCTGGGTCGGTACTTTCTGCTGTTAGGCCTGCGAGTTGCAATGCTTTGCTGTTCAAGGTTGCTAAGTGCCCGGACTGATGAATAATCAGTATCGGTAGCTCTTTAGACACCACATCCAACTCCTGACGAGTAGGATGCCTTTGTTCTTTTAGCTGTGAGTCATCATAGCCAAAGCCTAGAATGATTCCATGTTTGCTGTTTTCAGGCTTTGCAACCCAAGAGCTTAGTGCTTTTTGTAAGGATGATATGTCACTTACGTTGCCGTCTGGAGCGGCAAGTAAGTTGGCAGACAACGCTTGAACCCCAGTGTTAAAAACATGTCCATGACCATCGATAAAGCCAGGTATCATGGCTTTTCCATCTAAATCAACAATATTGGTATGATCATCTCGCAACGCCATCAGTTCTGATTTTTTACCAACCGCTAAGATGCGACCATTTTTAATCGCGATAGCTTCAGCGGTTAGGTTGGAGTCGTTAACGGTAATGATATCGCCGCCAACATAAATAGTATCTGCGAATGGCTTTGTTGGACTAGACGCTACTGCCGTACCACTGACAGAGAGTAGTGCTAACACTAAAGGTGAAATTCTCATGATGTTTTCCTCTAAGGAACTGCGATGTAAGAAATGATAATCGACAAAAAGTGTAGATTAATCAGATAGGTTTTTCGCATTTTAATTTGGAAAATTTCGTTCAAGTGCAAAAAGCGAGACAAAAATAATGAATTTTATGTAGGAATTTGAAACCTTTTGCTAAACAGAGGTGATGTTGTCCATTTACGAGTCAGCTCAAAGACTTTAATAATTCCGATTTACAATGTAAATCGTCTCAAGCTTTCGTTTGAGACGATTTGTTATTTAAAGCAGACTTCTGCCCAGCGCGCGAGCCCAGCGGTCACCGAGCCAAAGTAGTTGCCACTGACAACCTGAATGTTAGGCAGGGTTTGTTGAACAGCGTTACGCAAAATAGGAGAGCGAGCGGAACCGCCAGTCATAAAGATAGCATCAGGCGTGATGCCACCTTGTTCAACGGCTTCTTTGACCAGTTCTGTCATCTTCTGTTTTGGTGATTCGATCGCATTGGTCATGTCCTCAAAACTGATATCCACTTCCAACTGTTCTGATAACAGTTGCATTGTTGCGCGATAGTGAGGATGATCAGAAAGCGCAATTTTGGCTTCCTCCGCCTGACGTACCAAATGATAACCTAGGGTTTCATTGAACACTTCGATCAGGCGTAATAGCTTTTCGGGCTCTTGAGCGTCTTTATGGAGCTGTTTTAACGTCGCTAGGTTTGAACGGGAGTAGAAGTCCGCCTGTGCGTCTACGCTGTTGATCGCTATCGGGTTCCAGAACTGAATGGTCGGCATCACGATGTCAGAGGTCGTTTTACTGCCTAAACCAAAAGGAGTCATCAGCTGTTTAAACGCCAGTGCGATATCTAAGTCGTTTCCGCCTACACGTTGACCGCTATGCGCCAGCAGGCTTTGAGTACGGTCAGACTGTCCGCGCCAGTTTGGTCCCATCTCGATCAAGGAACAGTCGGTCGTACCACCACCAATATCAACCACTAATATGGTTTTGTTTTCAGTGAGTGATGCTTCATATTCTAGGCCAGCGGCGACGGGTTCAAACTGAAATTCGATGTTCTTAAAACCTGCACGAGTCGCTGCTTTGCGTAGGATCTCTTCGGCCTGACGGTTAGCTGCTTCGCTATCACGACCGTGGAAGTTCACTGGGCGACCAATGACTGTGTCAGTAATGATTTGTCCGGCGTCTTGCTCTGCATTGCGTTTGATGTTGTCCATCATGGCGCACACCAGATCCTCGAAAAAACTGACTTGTACATCGCGCAGCCCCGATGTGCCAAGGAAAGATTTTGGTGATTTTACATAGTAGCTTTCGCTTGGGTCTTGTAGGTAGTGATCAAGTGCAGCCTGACCAAAGGCCACTTCTTCTGCGACAAACTCAACTCCGTCTTCGCGGTTTAAGTTAATTGCACGGCGAAGCACTTGTTCGCCAATAGCATCAAGTGGTTTGATATCGCGGAACTTAAACAGATATTCTGCAACTGCCTCACGAGTCGGTGCCGATAAGGTAGAAGGAATGTAAACGCTGTCCCCTTCCAGTTTGAGTAGCTTTGGTTCACCTTGCTCAATTTTCGCTACCGAGCAGTTTGCTGTTCCATAGTCAAAGCCAATAAACATTCGAACCTCCTACCATTGAAAAAAGGTCGGCAATGTTACCGCAATGGTGTAGTGAATGCTATTGGCGGTTTTGTTAAAACTCAGGTTAAGTCATCTTTGCTGAGTTGAACACTGAGCCACGAGAGTGCTGCTATGTCGATGCTTGCAGGGTATAAATCTGATCGAGGTTATTGAGGATAAAATCGATAAAGGCACGAATATGAGGTTTCGGGTACTGGGTTGTCTTATACAGAGCGTAGATCTCTCCACTTCGGTTCTCCCCATATGAAGCATGCCACTCTGGTAATAGGTGTACCAGTCTGCCTTGTTGCAGATAGGGTTTGACCATCCAGTCGGACAGCAGTAGTACACCAGTGCCTTGAAGTGCGCCCCACAGTACAGGGGAGCCCCCTCGTGAACTTAGGTTGCCTGTGACCATCACCTGTTTGTTTACTTTACCATGCTGGAAGTGCCAGTGACTTCGTTGGCGTTTCTGGCTGATGAGTAAGCAATTGTGATCGGCCAGGTCTTCGGGTGCGGTGATCTCGGGATGGTTATTGAGGTAGTCAGGGGAAGCGACCAGAAGGGTTTGATTGGTTATCAGTTTGCGAGCTCGTAAACGGCTGTCTTTAGGTGAGCCGATACGGATGGCTATATCGATATTTTCGCTGTTGAGATCGACGACCTTATTATCCAGTTCAAGCTCGACTTTGACTTTTGGGTATTGCTGCAAAAACTTCGGAATCAAAGGGGCTAGGAAGATATTGCCGAAACTCTCAAAGGCGGAGATGCGTAATAGCCCTTCCGGTTGACGATGGGTTTTCTTCATCTCTTCAACCAGAGTGTTAGCGTTGTCGAGCAGTGGCAGCGCCTGTTGGTGAAAGTACTGGCCTTCTTCGGTAAGCAGTAGTTGTCGCGTGCTGCGCCTGAACAGTGTGGTTTTGAGTTGGGCTTCGAGGTTGTCTATGTTTCTCGCCACCGATGAAGGTGCCATGTTCAACACGCTGCCGGCCTGAGAAAAACTGCCTGACTCGACCACTTGATTAAAGATTCGGATTAGGTCTAACACTGTCTTACCTCGCCTTTGCGTTTTGTGCAAAACTGAATCGATTAGGTTGGGTATTCTGCATAAATATAGATTGAATCACAATGGCGGTGAATTTTCGAACAATCACCTAAAGGAACAGACTATGACTACACGAATCAATATTGCTCAAGTGGAACCCAAAGCGTTAACGGCGATGTTAAGCGTAGAGGGTTATGTAGCTGAAGCCCGCTTGTCGGCGTCGCTTAAGAAGCTTATAAAGCTGCGTGCCTCGATGATTAACCAGTGCGCTTACTGTATTGAAATGCATGTGACCGAAGCGGAGAAGCTGGGTATTGATGCTAAAAAGCTGTTTGCTCTGGCGGCATGGAAGGAGTCGCCGCTGTTTGACGCTGAAGAGAGAGCGGTACTGGCACTGACTGATGAAATGACACTGATTGCGAAAGGCGGAGTGTCTGATGAGGTTTACCAAGTCGCGGGTGAATATCTTGGTGAGGAGTTGTTGGCGCAGGCGATGATGCAAGTGATCATGATCAATGCCTGGAACCGTTTTGCGGTGGCAACAAAAATGACCCATGAGCAGTAAGCAGGTGGCAGGTTAAATCGCTTTCATCTATAATCCTTGCGCTTTTATCCGGGACACCCCAATTTCACTCTGGAAAGATTATGATTTCGAAAAACCAACTTAAATTACTTCGAGCTTTAGGCCAAAAGAAACAGCGCAAGGCGCATGGTCTGTTTTTGGTTCAGGGTGAAAAGAATGTCCTTGAGTTGGTCAACAGCACACTGTCGGTGAAGCATGTGTTTGCTACCAGTGAATTTTTAGCGCAGCACAGCCATGAGTTAGGTGGGTTCGAGTGTATAGAAGCTTCGCTCGATGACCTGACTAAAGCGAGTACGCTGGTGAGTAACAATGCGGCGATTGCTGTGGTTGAGATCCCAAGTGTAGAAGTGCCAAAGGCGCAAGGGTTGATGATTGCTTTAGATGGCGTTTCGGATCCGGGTAATCTGGGCACCATTATTCGCGTTGCTGACTGGTATGGCATTAAGCACATTATTGCCAGTACGGATTGTGCTGATCCTTATAATCCAAAAACGATCAGCGCGACCATGGGTAGCTTTGGCCGTGTGACAGTTAGCCAGTTAGACTTGCCTGAGTATCTGGAACAAGCGAAATTGCCTGTTTATGGTGCGTTTTTAGAGGGTGAGAGCGTGCATAAGACTAAGTTTGCTGCGCAAGGGATTTTATTGATGGGCAGTGAGTCTCACGGCATTCGCGAGCAAGCGGCAAAATACGTCACTGATAAGATTACTATTCCCGCTTTCGGTGGTGCCGAATCATTGAATGTGGCAATGGCGACGGGAATTATTCTCGATAACCTGCGTCGTCAGCACAGCTAAGACGCAGCGTATCAAGTCGCGAGAGAGGAGTGAATCGCTCGCTTCTATTTTTCCAGCATGTCTAGTTTGTTAGGCACGCCATTCCATTTTTCTGCTTCGTCCATGGCTGGTTTGACTTCCGTTTGAACTGGCCACAATTCTGCCAATTCCGCATTTAACTGAATGTAGATGGTTTGATCATCTGGCACTTCGTCTTCTTGAAAGATCGCGTGTGCATCACATTCGTCAACACATAGACCACAATCGATACATTCAATAGGGTTGATCACCATAAAGTTTGGCCCTTCATGGAAGGCATCAGCAGGGCATACCGCAACACAGTCAGTATATTTACATTGGATACAGTTATCCGTTACCACAAACGCCATGACGATCCGCTCTTTAGTTAGTCAAAATTGAAGAATGGGGATAATACTCATCCCAAGGCAAAATTCAACATTCTATGCAGTGAATCTTCGTGTAAATAAGTTCACCAAACTGATTTTAGTATGACAGACAAATCAATTTCTCGTAAAATGCGCGCCATTGTGAGCTCGCCTTTTCGGCTTGGCTAAGACACCTATGATTACGAGACATCTACATGATACGTTTAAATGAACTCAAGCTTCCTCTAGATCACGAGGAAGGGGCGTTAATCGCTGCTATTACAAAGAAACTTGGTATTTCAGCTGACCAAGTTATCTCTTTCAATATCTTTAGACGTGGCTACGATGCTCGTAAGAAAGCGAACATCCTACTTATCTATACTCTGGACGTTGTGGTCGAGAACGAAGCAGCATTGCTTGAGCAGTTCGTTAGCGATCCGCACGTTAAACAGACGCCAGATATGGAATATAAGTTTGTCGCTCAGGCACCTAAGAACCTAACAGAGCGTCCAGTTGTGATCGGTTTTGGTCCTTGTGGTCTATTTGCCGGTCTTGTTCTCGCGCAGATGGGTTTCAATCCTATTATTGTCGAGCGTGGTAAAGAAGTACGTGAGCGTACTAAAGATACGTTTGGCTTTTGGCGCAAACGCACCCTAAATACAGAATCAAACGTACAGTTTGGTGAGGGTGGTGCAGGTACTTTTTCTGACGGTAAGCTATACAGCCAAGTGAAAGATCCAAACTTCTACGGTCGTAAAGTGATCACTGAGTTTGTTGAAGCAGGCGCACCAGAAGAGATTCTATACGTCAGTAAGCCACATATTGGTACCTTTAAGCTGGTTACCATGATTGAGAAAATGCGTGCGAAAATCATCGAGCTAGGTGGTGAAATTCGTTTCAGTACTCGTGTCGATGACATCCACATGGATGGTGAACAGATTACTGGTCTTACATTGTCAAATGGTGAGCAAATTCATTCACGCTATGTTGTTCTTGCAGTTGGTCACAGTGCTCGTGACACGTTTGAGATGCTGCATGATCGCGGTGTTTACATGGAAGCGAAACCATTCTCTGTGGGATTCCGTGTCGAACATAAACAGTCGATGATTGATGAAGCTCGTTTTGGACCAAACGCAGGTAACCCAATTCTTGGCGCCGCGGATTACAAACTGGTTCACCATTGTAAGAATGGCCGTACTGTGTACAGCTTCTGTATGTGTCCGGGCGGAACGGTAGTGGCGGCGACTTCAGAAGAAGGGCGAGTTGTTACTAACGGTATGAGCCAATACTCACGTTCAGAGCGCAACGCAAACAGTGCTATCGTTGTTGGTATCGACCCTGAGCGCGATTACCCTGGAGACCCACTTGCAGGTATTCGTTTCCAACGTGAACTTGAGTCGGGCGCATATGTGCTGGGCGGCGAAAACTACGATGCGCCAGCTCAGAAGATCGGTGATTTCCTTAAAGGTCGCGATCCAAGCCAGATTGGTGATGTTGAACCATCATTTACACCAGGTATCAAGCTGACTGACATCTCGAAAGCATTGCCAGATTTCGCAATTGAAGCAATCCGCGAAGCCATTCCAGCGTTTGATAAGAAGATCAAAGGGTTTGCCTCGGAAGATGGTCTACTAACCGGTGTAGAGACTCGTACGTCTTCACCAGTGTGCATCAAACGTGGTAAAGACTTCCAGAGCATAAACCTTAAAGGCTTCTACCCTGCTGGTGAGGGTGCTGGCTACGCGGGTGGTATCTTATCTGCTGGCATCGACGGTATTAAAGTCGCAGAAGCGCTAGCAAAAGCAATGGTAGCAGACGCAGAAAACGCTTAATTCCCACCTTTAAACCACAGACAACAGATATTAAGGCTCTTAAATTGCTAAGGGCCTTTTTTGTTACAGGGACAGGCACCAGAAGAAGTTGTTGAAGAACCTTAAGGACTGAACATTAAGGACATTAAGGGACATTAAGGACAGACACCATTGAACATTAAGGACAGACACCATAACGAGTTCAGCTATGTTTGGTGAAAGTTGCTTTGCTAGTCGTGGGTTTTATCAACGCACTTTGAGATTAATTTCAATATTGCAGCGATTTTAGTGTTGGTTAGGTCTTATGGGGATTCTTGAGGTATTGAAAAGCGCTAAACCCGTCAGGTTTAGTTAGAAATCATAAGTTTAGCACTAAAACTAACTGTCCAATCGAAACAAATTAATTCGTTTTCTATTAAACACGTGCTTGGCCATTATTGCGCTCGTGATACAGCCTATACTGGTCGCCCGGCGACGTTCTAACTCTGTACAAGCATTAAGCCACTTTAGCTTGTTGATATTCAAACGCTCTAATATTGGTGGAATGCTTCTACTTAGCTGGGCTTTGCCCTCTCGGAATTGACGTGCAGTCCAGTCAACCAGTTCAATATACTCGATAAGTCGAAATGGAATACCATCGAGTTGAATGTCTGCCGAATTGCCTATAAATGGATGGAGGTAAGGAGCCGTTTCTTGCTGATTGTTTAGTGCCTCTATTCTCGCTTGAATTGATGTATAGTCTGAAGTCTCGGGAGTATCTGCTATTCCAGCCCTTAATGGATTTAAATCAACGTAAGCCATGGTGGCAGCAAGTGCTTGTTCATCAAGCAAGGCCTGACTTTTAAAACGACTTTCCCAAAAATGGCCTTTACACTCGTCCTCTTTGTTCGCTTGGCAAGCAATGTCAAAGTTGAGCTCTTTCATAAACCAACTTAGGTTCCATAACCGTTCTCGCCACGACTCAATAATAGTCATACATGCTTCGACTTCAACATTATTGGTGAGTTTCCCATCTAACCACCTCGTTATTAAACTTGGCAACTTGTGGTCTTGCTTCCAACGCTCAACCACTTCTTGATGAGATAAGTTTAGGGCTTTTGAACAATTGATATGCACAACTAGATGATAGTGGTTGGCCATGATGGCGTAAGCGCAGATATCGATGCAATAGACTTGCGATAGCGCCAACATCTTTCTTTTAATCCAAGCCCGTCGGTGTTCATAGCACTGCTGGGTAACGGGGTCTTTTCCACATAGAAAACTTCGTCTGACACAGCGAGAAACGCAATGATAGTAAGGTGTGGCATCGACACACAGTTGGTGTTTTCTGGCGATTGTCATCTTTTTCCCCAAGTAGTGTTTGATTCACTTAGGTTAAGAAAGTCGCCTACATGCGACAATCTGGAATAATCCAGCCTTCCACGGAGGTATCAACAACTCATACCATTTTCATCCTTTATGGTGTGTGTCCACTTAACCTTGCTTTAAACGAGTTGAGGCTGTGTTGGCGATGATTAAAGACGCTTACCCGATGCTTAATGAGCATTTATCACAATCACGGTAAGAATCAGGCTGAGCTGATAGACTCCTACCAAACCGCTCTGAGTTTGGTTAAGCAGTATCAGATTTAGAGGATGATGCTCAGTAGAGGTTACTGAGCATTTTGTATCTCGACCAAACCGCCAGCATTGTGCAGATTAGTAAACCCTTGAGAAACTAAGTATTGATAGGCTTGACCTGAGCGGTTTCCGCTCCGGCAGTAGAGGACGATTTGTTTCTCTTTGTCGATGTTGGCAAAGTGCGTCGCAAGTTGAGATAGGGGGTAGTTGACAGCGTTGTCTAGGTGCCCGGCTTCGAACTCCTGCGGGGTTCGAACATCGACGATTAATGCACCCTGCTTGATCCACTGCCAGCCAATATCGGCACGTTCTGAAGCGATGGAAGGAACACTAAAGACCGCCAGCAACAGAATGATCAATTTTTTCATCTTGATTGAGTTCCTTAATTATCATTGTCTTAAGCATATCCCATTCTTCAAAATTAGCCGCGATGCATTTCACAGATGTTTGCTGATAATTTAAATACTTTAAACGCTTGTCTATACTCCATTCTGGCTAGGCTACTACAATGTACTGCTGTCCCTAATCCACCCGTGATTTACCCCCATTAATGTGAAGCAGAATCAATCAAACTATTTGCCAATACTACAACAATAATCCTGCTGTGCTTTGAGCTCAACCTGAGCCTCGCGAGCTTCTTCCTCTGCTTGGGCTTTTTTTGCGATTTTCTCTTGTACTTGATTGCGACTCTCCGTGAGAGCTTCACGCTCTTCTTTGCGACTCGACTTCGGTAACAATTGGTGCAGAAGAACCGTCACTATCGTGCTGGTGGTGATACCTGAGTGAAGAAAGTTAGCAATATCGTGTGGCGGTTTTTGGTTAAGCGAGTACAGAAGTTTCATTGGTTTTACCTCAGAGAACACCGCACAAAGCCGGCTCTCTTTGACTGGACAACAGACTTCTACAAACTGCGTAGGGTCACGAAATGTGTATGTTGACCACTAGCCTGACTCTTGTATCAGGCTAGTGGTGTGTTTGCTTGAAATAATTGCGGCGAATCAGGTTTAGATATAGATGAGCTTGGCAACGAATATCACCGTCAGGAAGTACATTGAGATGGAAACATCTTTTGTCTTACCGGTAGCGACTTTGAGCACTGTATAGGTGATAAAACCAAGTGCGATACCGTTAGCAATGGAGAAGGTTAGAGGCAGCATTAGCGCTGTGATGGCGGCTGGTGCTCCGTTGGTGAAATCCTTCCAATCGACGTGCTGCATACTGCTCATCATAACGAAAGCAACATAGATCAGAGCGCCGGCGGTTGCGTACGCTGGGATCATGCCTGCTCAGCGTAATCTGGTCAGTGCGATTGAAGAGAACCGCGACCCCGATCCTGCATTGCCCGCGAAAGGTTTGCTCCGCTCTCGTCACAACAACTATCGCACTCCCCATCCCGCTTACCGGACGGCTAATCCGGTAGGCGTGATTCATGCAAACGTGGTATTTCCCGCTCTTTATCTCACTTGAGATCCCCCGGCCCCTGTTCCGGGGTTTTTTACAGGTCGTTGGTAGAAGTCGCAGGCCGCAATGCCTGCACTCCTAACAATTAGTTATCGGTTTCATAACGTTATATATTGGCATCAACAACGTCGAAGTGAGTTTTATTAGTGGTAGAAAACCTTGTCTATACTGAAATTAATTGAAGTTTTGCTCATGGCTATAAAAAAGTTAGGTCTGGAGGAAATGAATTGATGTCAGCAGCACTTATCCGCGGTGTCAGATACACCACTTTACTGAGTTTAGCTCTTAGCCTCATTAATCTCGCTTATGCGCTTCCTGCCCCTAAATCAGAGCCAGTTCTTTGGGTTTCGGGCAATATCACCCAATCTAACTCTAATCAGGGTGTCGTGTTTGATGAAGAAATGATCCTCGCGCTAGAGCAAGGATCTATCATGACCAATAACCATGTTGTCGAACAAATCGTCGAGTATACCGGCCCTAAGCTTGTCTCAGTGCTTGATTATGTCGGTGCTGAGGGAGAAACGTTGAAGGTAGTTGCTTGGGACGATTACGTGGTGACGATGCCGATCGCCGATGCCGAAAAGTACGGTTTGTTGCTTGCCACTCACGAAGCCGGAAAGAGGATGACAATCGACGACAAAGGCCCCTTCTTTATTGTGTATCCATTTTCAGAGAATCCTGAACTGAGAAACGACTACTACTATAGTTTGTCGGTTTGGCAGGTAAAGGAACTGGTCATTGAGTAAAGATATGGATAAACCACTCCTCACGCAGGGGCGCCTATTTGTCATTATTACATCAGTGCTATGTGCGGTACTGATTGTAATGGTGGTTTACTTTTTTCATTCTATGAGCGAGTTTCAGCGAATTCCGCCGCAGCCGTACGTGACAATCGTGAACAATAACATCTCCGCTAAAGGTAAGTTATTGATGCTCAAGCTGGAAATTATTGAGTTTTCACGTGACCGCTCGGAACGGTCTTTGGCGAGAATGAAGATGAAGGTGCGCGTCTATCGCTCCAGTATATTACAAGATTTGCATGCGGAGAGAACCGTTCAGATTCACCAACAGTTTGGTGACGTAAAGAAGTTAGCATCGATTCGTACCAGATTAGATGCGCTAGGAAACAATCTAGACCAGATGACGTTGGATGAGAGTGAGTTGAAGCTGAAAACCGTGTTGACTCAGTTAAATAGCCTCTACTCGCAACTCAATGTTTATATGTCATCGTTCGTCTCTGAAGTGCAAAAAAATCAGATGATGTTTGTACAACAGAAACAGCAGTTTTACAGCCAGCAATACACCTATCTCGCGGTCATTTCTGCTTGTTTGGCAATGATGGTTGGTGTGATTTCATGGATGTATCTCAATCAAATTAAACTGAGTCGAGACTTAAAAGAGCGCACGGATAAAATGGAAGAGGCTAAGAAGCTTGCCGAGCAAAGCGCGACGGCTAAAGCGCGATTTCTTGCCAATATGTCCCATGAGATGCGAACACCACTCAATGCGGTTATCGGATTGAGCCACAAAGAATATTACCTCAACACAGACGAGCAGACGCGCAGTTTTGTGGCCATGATTAATGACTCTGGGAAACACTTACTAAAGCTCATCAATAGCGTGCTGGATTTGAGTAAGATCGAGCAGGGCAAGATGAAGCTTGACCGAGACGTTTTCTACTGTAGTGAACTCATCAAATTATCCAAGACCATTTTTGTTGAAACCAACAAACCCGATGTTGAGATTATGTTTTGCTCACCGATGGAGAAGGACTACAAGATTGTTGGTGACAAAACGAAGTTACTGCAAATCATCAATAATCTTAGCTATAACGCCCTCAAGTTTACTGATAGCGGATATGTGGATGTATCGTTATCGGTTGAGACCTTACACCAACAACGCTATCTAAAGTTATCTGTGACTGATACTGGCATTGGAATGTCGCAACAACAACTTAATAAGGTGTTTGAGGAGTTTGTTCAGGCAGATGACTCAATCACGAGGAAGTACGGTGGTACGGGATTGGGGTTATCTATATGTCAGTCACTTATCAACATGATGAAGGGTAGATTAGAGGTGCAAAGTGAGCTTGGGCAAGGAACACAGTTCAACGTATCCATCCCCGTTGTAGTAGAAGGAGAAAAGACGATTCTCTGTCCACAGATTCGCAATCAGCGCATACGAGTTGTCGCGCAAGATATCCGAGTACAAAGGTTAATTTCGTCAGAGCTGAACCAACTTGGATTGTTTGACGACAACGGAGAGCTGACCGTTCACTACCTCAGTGGCGCTCAGGGATTCAGTGACAACGATGCGATTGCGGAGGTGAAACCGTGCATAGTGATTGGCGATCTTCACGTCGCTGCCCCTGATTCGGAGTGGGTGACAAAGCTGACCAAACCCTACGATATTTTTAGTTTAATTAACGCAGTTTGTAGCAGAAATACAGGGCAGGAAAAGAGCGCGAACATTGATGTTGCGCCGAATAGTACAGGGCTCTCTGCTCTGATTGTTGAGGACATGAGAGTCAATCAGATCGTTGCACAAAAGATGCTGAATACCCTACAGGTCGAGACGACTACCGCAGGCAATGGACAAGAGTGTTTAGATATTCTCAAACAGCACCATTTTGATATTGTTTTTATGGACATCCAAATGCCGGTGATGGATGGCATAGAGGCTATGAAAACCATCCGCAGGGAAAACTTAGCTCCAGGAACGGCGATCGTCGCCTTAACCGCCAACAACTCAGATAGAGATGCGTTGCACTACATTGAACAGGGTTTCAACGATGTTGTTCCTAAACCTGTGAGAATGGATTTAATGCAGCGAGTGCTAAATAAATATATCACAGCCAAACCCGCCCAATAAAACTTGAGTCATATCTCCAAAATGGTGAAATACAATTTGTAGTTGCACTACTATGCAGCGAGCATTGTAATTTCTTAAGCTTAATGTCCCACCAAGCAGTTTCTTCACTCGAAACATCGTTGTCTCTGAGAGAGAAACTTAACTCAGCGGCATTGAAAATACGCGTTTAACCATAAGAGCTGTCGTAATGGCTAAGTCACTAAACAAGCGAGGTCTTCCACGGTTTCTTTGTTTGATTTGCATCAACAAAGGCGTCGATTACATTCTTTATAAAAATGTAAACAAATAGTAAATCGACGCGCGCGATGAAAGATTGCACAAGCTTTGTGCAGATTACGCGCTTTTAACATCGATTTTTGTCATAAAAACCATCGTTTTTTTGCGTTATCACCGCAAAATCGTTTGCTTTAAGTTACTTGCCAAAGCGCATCGGTCAAGAAATGCGCAACTCTAGTGAGATTGGAATAACTCTCGAGAAAGGAAGTAACGATGAAAAAAATCATTGCAGTGAGTCTCTTATCTGTCGTGTCATTTGTGACCTTGGCAGAACGACAGGCGCAAGAACCGATCAAAGTGATTGATCCGGTTGTTGGGTTGGATGCGAAGAAAGTTGAATTGGGAAAAACCTTATGGTTTGAGCCTCGACTATCAGCCTCTAACACGATTTCGTGTAACTCATGTCATAACGTGGCCAAGGGTGGGGTGGATAACCTACCAAGCTCTATTGGACATAAATGGGCGATTGGGCCGATCAATTCACCCACGGTATTTAACTCGGATCTCAACTTTGTGCAGTTCTGGAATGGTCGTGCCAAAGATCTTCAAGAGCAGGCAGCAGGGCCGATTGAGAATCCGCTAGAGATGGCATTTACCCATCAGTTGGCGATCGACACCTTGAAATCGATTCCTCAGTACCGCACTTGGTTCAAACAAGCGTATGGGGTGGAAGAGTTCACCTTAGAGCAAGTTACGGACGCCATCGCGACCTTTGAGAAAACGCTTCGTACCCCCAATGCACCGTTTGACTTGTGGTTAAGAGGCGAAGACAGCGCGCTCACCACAGCCCAAGTGGAAGGTTACGAGCTGTTCAAAGCGAAGGGGTGTACGGCGTGTCATAGCGGCCCCTTAGCCGGAGGGCAGATGTACCAAAAAATGGGGTTAGTGAAGCCTTTTGAAACCGCCAACACAGATGTAGGACGCAAAGCAATTACTGGCAAAGAGTTCGATGAGTTTGTCTTTAAGGTGCCGACATTGCGTAATATTGAGCTTACCTACCCCTACTTCCACGACGGCTCAGTGTGGGATCTTCAACAAGCGGTAGAAGTGATGGCAGACGTTCAGTTGGGGCAAAAGCTGACTAACGATGAGTCTGGCAAAATCACCGAGTTTCTCAAATCTTTGACGGGTGAGCTGCCGCAAATCGTCTTGCCGCATTTACCACCGTCTACGATTGAAACGGCGCGGCCACAAATCTAACCGATCTTCAAAGCCTCTTTTAAAGATAACTCCAATCAGTTAAAAACACGCCTAACATGACTAATTGTTAGGCGATCACCATCGTTTCGGGCATACCTAGTCCTGTGAGCTTGTTTAGCGCTTTTATCATGGCATAAGCCCCTATGACTTTGAGTCGGCCCGAACCTTATTTTATGAGATTTTAATCTCATTAATGACTTTGTTTGATTATTGATTAATCAATTACTACTTTTTAATTATCTGTTTCATTCATCCAAGGGATCAGTTTTGAAAAGATTAAAAGTCGTATTCCTAGTTCAGGTGATCATCGCTCTGACCCTTGTGTTGCTCGTGTCAGCATTTATCAAATATCAGAGTTTCAAAGTTAACTTGCATCAAGAACTGGAACATTCAGTGGAAAACACGACCCAACGAATGAAGATCAGTTTGCCCAAATCGGTATGGGATTTCGATCTGGAATCCGCCAAGGTATCCATATCCGCAGAGCTCAATTTGCCAGAGATAGCAGCGATTCAGTTAGTAGACAATGAAGGCAAGGATCTGCTGTTCCTCACTCAGCAAGGGAATGGTGAACAGCGGCAAATCGTCGACGTAGTGAATAAAGCCCAATTTCTCGCTGAAAACAGCCTTAGAGCCAGTCTGATATTTGTCGAATATGGTGAGGAGCATTCAGTGGGTGAAGTGGTGGTCTACTTTGATACTGGCACTTTGGATGCCAAGTTGGCTAGCTCGCTGAATACCAGCATTATTGAGCTTATCGTGCTCGATATCATCATCTCAATCGTTATTGTCTCTGTGTTGGCGATGACGGTAATCAGGCCTATCTCTCAGTTGACTGAGGTGATAAAAGACTTAGCGTCGGGTGATGGAGACCTGACTAACAAACTCGCGCCTGCTAAGTATCGTGAGTTTGCTGACATTACTGAAGGCATCAACAGTTTTACTGAGTCGCTGCGACAGATTGTGCAAGATGTGAATCGTTCATCGGAAGCGCTCGGTGAGAAAGCGCAGGCCAATGGTGCGACGGCGCATACCAATGCAGAAAAACTGGAAGCACAAAGGCACCAGTTGACGACCGTAGCCGCCGCTGCGACCGAGCTAAATCAATCGGTTTCAACGGTCGCCGATACCGCATCTGAAACCGCAGAGCAGGCTCATACCGCAACCTCGTTAACGACTATTGTCAGCGATGCGATTGAAAACTCCGCAAGAGACATCATCAATATGCGTGAAGAGATGGACCATGTTAACGAGGAAATGCATGTCCTGATTGATGAGGGCCAAAAAATCACGACTTCATTGAAAGTTATCAATGATATTTCCGAGCAGACTAACCTGTTGGCACTCAATGCGGCGATTGAAGCTGCCAGAGCAGGGGAGCAGGGGCGAGGGTTTGCGGTGGTTGCGGATGAAGTCCGAAATCTAGCGGTAAAAACCAGCCAATCCACAGAGCAGATCCATAAAAACATTGTTGCGCTAGATGCGGCAACCAAATCAGTAGAGGACGAACTTACCCGAATTGCAACCTTGCTGGAAACGACCGCTTCAAGAGTCAGCGAGTCCCAAAGCTCGGTCAGTGAGGTGCAGATGCTTATTACCATTATTTCCGACCGAAGTGGCCAGATTTCACAGGCGACCGATGAACAAAGAATGGCGGTTGAGGAGATCAGCAGAGCGATTGTTGAAGCTTCTGAAGCGACTAACGAGGTGTCATCTGGTGCGACTAAGAATGCAAAACGAACGGAAGAAGTATTGAGTCTTAGCCAAAGCATTGCCAACCACATGGCTAAATTCCGTACTTAACCTACCAATCAGAGGGAATGTTATGAGGAATCTTCTATTACTAACAGTGGGTGCACTTTTGTCTGCGGCTGTGCAAGCGGCAACCATTACTGCCGCACAAGATCCATGGGCACCATTTGTTCAGACAGATAAGGCGAATCCGGGGGTATCGGTAGAGATTATTACCGAAGCCTTTAAAACGCAGGGACATATGGTGGACTTCAAAATCATGCCTTGGACTCGGGCATTGAACGAGGTCAAAGATGGGAAAGTGGATGTGCTGGTCGCGACTTGGTTCACGAGTGAACGAACCTCTTTCCTCAAGTACAGCGACCCTTATCTCGAAAATTCACTCAAGTTCATCAAGCGTAAGGGCGATGGATTTGAATACAATGGCATGGACAGTTTGACGGGTAAAACAGTGGGGATTATCCGCAATTATGGCTATGGAGATGAGTTTTTGGGGGCGACGAACTTCAACAAACCAGAAGCGAATGATTTAGTGGCGAATGCTAAAAAGCTGATGGCTAAACGGATTGATTTGACACTAGAGGATGAGTTAGTTGCCAAGTCAACTCTATCGGGCGCAGGAATGAATGTGGCTGATTTTGAATTTACCGCTAATGCTTTGTCTGTCAATCCATTGTATGTTACCTCTGGATTGGCGAATCCAAATAATGGGCAATATATCGAGGCATTTAATAAGGGTTTAGCTGAGATAAAGGCCAACGGTACATTCGATAAAATACTCGCAAAATACGGTATCCAGTAGCGGTGGAGAAAAGGGCCGAATGTCTGGTCAGTCGGCCCAGTGTGATAGCACTTCATTGCTCAAAGCGAACATCGACATAATGAAACCAGGGGTACAGTAACCAGTTGTTTACCGAGAAGGCTAGAGACGAACGTCAAACAAGAGTTAACAGAGCGGTATTGAAGCTTTCCTTCAACAACTTCACCAAGTACTACGGTGCAGGCACCACAGTCTCCTGAACCACATCCTTCTTTTGTCCCTGTTTTTTGTACTTGTGTTCTCAGGTATTGGAGAACCGTCATATTTGGTGACAGTTCACTTTCTTGTCTGAGTTCTTGATTGAGTAGGAAAGTAATCAAGAGACCTCCTTGTGCATTGACACTAATGTTCCGATGTTTGTTTTTCTGACCTTTGGGTCAATAATTGGTTGATTTGACTCCAAGGTCAACTTTAATTTTACAAAAATGAAACAAGAAATGGCTTGTGATTTTACATTTCAGAGGGAAGTGTTAGAGACTATTTACGGTTCAATATATCCGAGAAGACAACATGCAGATCATTAGAGGCAGCGCTACTGTCGAGATTGAGCCGGGACCGAATGTGGTTGATATGCTCCTGCATCAGAGACAAAGCCTGTGCGGCATCGCCCGCTTCTATAGCGTCAAGTAGGTTGGAATGTTCATCGAGCGAACAGTTGGCGTGATTACCAGTTTCGTACTGAGCAATGAGTAGAGAGGTCTGAGAAACTAAGCTCCTTTGGAATGCCAGCAAAGGCGTATTGTGGGCCATTTCAGCGAGTTTGATATGGAATTCTCCAGACAGACGCAACCCTTTACCGTAGTCACCGTTGGCAAATGCGTCGTTCTCTTTCTCTACTAAGCGGCGACACTCTTCAATTTTGGCTGGTGTGGCATGTTCAACCGCTAATTCGGTAATCGCCAATTCCATCACCTCACGCGCTTTGATGATCTGCTTCGCTTCATCTTTTGTTGGTGCAGATACCATCGCACCTCGGTTAGGACGAATACTCACAACTTGTTCCATCGATAGACGCAGCAACGCTCGACGTATGATGGTGCGGCTGACACTAAAGATTTCAGCGAGTGCTTCTTCATTCAGCTTTGTTGCTGGAGGTAGACGCTGCTCTAGAATTGCATCAAAGATATGACAATAAACCACGTCATCCTGGGTTTGGCCGGCGACTTTTGTCTTGACGTTTTTCGCCACAGAATTTTTTAGATTTGCCATAAGCGGCGTTCACTCTCAAACCATTTATTTCGCTAATAAAACAATCATACTTCACTTTGTATACATGTGGCTAGCTACCCTTAGAAGGCTTTGTGAAGCGAGACGACTGAAATGTTAACAAATATTGGTTAGATGTTTGAAAATGCACATTTAACATGTTTTACTGCGCGCATATTCAACAAGTTGGGCAAGTAATGGCATGAACAAGATCAATGTAGTCGGAACCAGTGGTAGCGGAAAATCAACATTTTCAGCCCAACTAGCTCGTCACCTTGAGTGCCCCCATATCGAAATGGATCGACTTTTTTGGAAACCGAACTGGCAGGAGTCCAGTGACGAGGAGTTTTTCTCTCGCCTAGAAGATGAGCTGAAAGCGCCGAGCTGGGTACTGGACGGTAATTACAATCGAACGCGTGTCATTAAATGGCATAACGTTGATACTGTGGTATGGGTTGACTACTCATTGTCGAGAACCCTCTTTCATGCAGTGAGACGAGCTTTAAGCCGCTCAATTTCAGGCAAAGAGTTGTGGCCCAACACGGGCAATAGAGAAACGCTGAGAAAATCATTTTTCAGTAGAGATTCAATTTTATTGTGGACGATCAAAACCTATCATTCGAATCGTGCAAGGTACTTAGCAGATATGGACAATCCTCAATATCAACATATTCGCTTTGTTAGATTGAAAAGTCCTGCGGAGGCGAGACGATTTCTATGCGATTTATAGGGACGTATTATAAGGACAAAGCGCTACTGACAGTGTAGAGAATACTTTTCTCTCCGGGCAACTTTTTGCTCGATCTGGGCAAGATCTTGCTCGATTCGAGCAAAAAGTTGCCCAGCTCGTATATTAACAAATGCTTAAATTGTTGAAATATATACATTTTCATTTTGGCACGCTTTTTGACTAAGAGTGAGTGTTATTACACACAACCTCTAAGGATTTTACTATGCCAACTCCATGTTATATTTCTATCGACGGTGAAACTCAGGGTCTGATCACGGCGGGCGCCTGTACGGCTGACTCTATCGGTGACTCTTATGTAGAAGGTCATGAAGACGAGATGCTGGTTCAGAAGTTTGACCACGTTATTTCGGTTCCGACCGATCCACAATCTGGTCAACCTTCTGGTCAACGCGTCCATAAACCTTTCAAGTTTACCGTCACTCTCAACAAAGCCGTACCACTGCTGTACAACGCGCTTTCTTCTGGTGAGAAGATGAAGACTGTTGAACTGAAATGGTACCGCACTTCTATCGAAGGCAAACAAGAGAACTTCTTCACCACTAAGCTAGAAAACGCGTCTATCGTCGATATCCAGTGTGAGATGCCACACTGTCAAGATCCGTCGATGTCCGACTTCACGCAAAATCTAACGGTCTCAAT
>NZ_JATABH010000035.1:0-60568 GCF_036533775.1 Vibrio sp. M260112
AGGTTGTCGCGAACATGGGGATTTAACTCCCAATCTGAATGATCTAAGCCATCGCTCTCTTTTATCAACAGCGGAACTCGCGGAGAATCATTGAGTAGCAGCAAATGGCCTTGCTGTAATTGCTCAATAAATCGCTCATATCCCATGCCGGATGGGGTTACCTCTTTGAGTTCACTTTCAGACAATGAGTCAAAATCCCCTTCCACTTGCTGAAATTCGTGCGCCATCAAATGGATAAGTTTAACGGTCTTATACCCCACGCTATGCCATATTGAGTTGTTTATGAGTGACTCAAAGGTTACCTAGCTTGTGCTTTTATATCCATAGTTCAGATATAAAATCAATTGAATAGATGTCACATGTGTCGCAATTAAACTTCCTTTGTATCAATACTTTATAAAAAATGACACGTACACTGCTCGGTTAATCTGTTCTACGTTTTTCATCATAAAAATCATATCGACTTGTAGGGGCTTTTACGCTTCATTGGTAGTTGAGTCGGAAATTACCTTTATGATAACGCTTGCCTTTCTTTCCTCATATTGCACAATACCCGCCCTTAACCACTAAATTTGTCAACGCTAGTCCTGAAGTCATGCTGCTGATTATCGATAATTACGACTCCTTTACTTACAACCTTTACCAGTACTTCTGTGAACTGGGTGCAGAGGTTAAAGTTGTGCGCAATGATGAAATCACCCTTGATGAAATTGAAGCCTTAGCCCCGACTCATTTGGTTATATCTCCAGGGCCTTGTACTCCCAATGAGGCGGGTATCTCTCTAGATGCGATCAAACACTTTTCAACCAAGCTACCGATTCTAGGTGTTTGCTTGGGACATCAGGCGATTGCGCAAGTGTTTGGTGGTGAAGTTGTGCGAGCGCGTCAGGTGATGCATGGTAAAACCTCGCCAATTCGCCATAACGATCGCAGTGTCTTTGCTGGCTTGAATAATCCGCTGACGGTCACTCGATACCATTCATTGGTGGTGAAAAACGGAACGTTACCTGACTGTTTTGAGCTGACCGCTTGGACCGAGTTCGAAGACGGTTCAATGGATGAGATCATGGGTTACCAGCACAAGTCTTTACCGATTGATGCAGTTCAGTTTCACCCTGAGTCGATTAAAACGGAGCAGGGACACCAGATCTTGGCTAACTTTCTCGCTCGAAAACCGATTTAAACGCTCTATTTCTCTTTATCTTATCCAGACAAAGCCGGACTTAGATCACTTTTCTTAACATTTCTTTCATATTTCCCATCGCGAATATTATGTGAAAAAGTATGCGTGATCTTTACCTCGCCTACGTTAGACCCCTTATCCGAACTATGATTAACCATAGCTTATCGCACCTATAAGAATATATTGCTTCATAAAAGTCGCAGCGTGATGCATAAATACTCAGAGGTGATGAGTATTGGGCTCCGTATCGGGTGCTAAAAAGAATAAATCACTATTGAAATGGTTAATTAAATGTAAATACAATGCCGTGATTGCTTAATGGCAAAACAATATCTTATTTCATTGATTGGAAGTAAGGACACCATATTCGCTATGCATGCGGTATCTAGAGGGAATGTGCAATGACTGAACAAAATAAAGTAGAACGCGGTTTGTTTGATGAGGTAATGGTACCTTGTTATAACCCAATGGAAATGATTCCAGTCAAAGGCGAGGGTGCTCGAGTTTGGGATCAGCAAGGCACAGAATATATCGACTTTGCGGGTGGTATTGCCGTGAGCTGCTTAGGTCATTGTCACCCAGCGATGGTCAATGCACTGACTGATCAAGCTCAGAAGATTTGGCACTTAAGTAATGTTATGACTAATGAGCCAGCTCTGCGTTTAGCGAAAAAGCTAACAGAGGTGAGCTTTGCGGAAAAAGTATTCTTCGCGAACTCTGGCGCAGAAGCCAACGAAGCAGCTCTGAAGCTTGCCCGTCGTTACTCAGCAGATAAGTTTGGTCCAGAAAAATCAGAAATTATCGCCTTCAAACAAGGCTTCCACGGTCGTACATTCTTTACGGTAACTGTGGGTGGTCAAGCGGCATACTCGGACGGTTTTGGTCCTAAACCAGGCGATGTTACACACCTACCATACAATGATGTAGAAGCTCTACGTGAGCATATCTCAGATCGTACGTGTGCAATCATGATGGAGCCACTGCAAGGCGAAGGTGGCATCATCTCTCCAACCGATGAATTTGTTCAAACGGTTCGTGAATTGTGTGATAAACACAATGCTCTACTTATTTTCGATGAAGTACAAACAGGTAATGGCCGTACCGGTCATTTCTACGCATACCAAGGTCTAGGCGTAACGCCAGATATCCTGAGCACAGCGAAGTCGCTTGGTGGCGGTTTCCCTATCGGCGCAATGCTAACGACGACAGAGCTAGCTCAACATCTGAAAGTGGGTACTCATGGTTCTACATATGGCGGTAACCCATTAGCGTGTGCCGTTGCTGAAGCCGTCGTGGATGTGGTGAGCGCACCAGAAACATTAGCGGGTGTTGCAGAGCGTGAAGTTTTGTTCCGTGAAGGACTAGCGAAACTGAACGACAAGTACAACATGTTCTCTGAAGTTCGTGGTAAAGGTCTGCTGCTTGGTGCGGCATTGAATGATGAATGGCAAGGTCGTGCTCGTGACGTACTTGTTGCGGCGGGCAAAGAAGGTCTAATGGTGCTGGTAGCAGGAACAAACGTTGTTCGCTTCACCCCATCACTAGTCATCACTAAAGAAGAAATTGAAGAAGGTCTAGCAAGACTGGATAAAGCTCTAGCGACGCTAGTTAAATAAGAATAAAAGCTTCGAGTTACGAGTAGCGAGATAGCGGTTTCTAGTCTCGTTACTCGCTACTTTTCGACTCGAAACTTAAGTTACTTGCATCAGGAGGGAGTATCGATGCTGGTTGTTCGCCCTATCGCAATGTCGGACTACGATGCGCTGCACACGTGCGCAGTGGAATCTGGTCACGGATTCACATCTCTACCAATTAACGAAGAACTGTTAAAAAACAGAATTACTCATTCAGAGTACAGCTTTACTAAGCCTGACGTAACCTCACCGGGTGACGAAGGTTATCTAATGGTTGGCTTTGATAGTGAGACTGGCGAAGTTGCTGGTTGTACAGGTATCGAAGCGTCCATCGGTTGGGATGTTCCTTTTTACTCATACCATATTAGTACCATCGTTCACGCATCAGCTAAGCTAGGCGTAAACAACGTCGTGAAGCTGCTGACATTTGGTAACAACTACACGGGTTGTAGCGAGATCTGTACTCTGTTCTTACGCCCAGACTTCCGTCGTGGTTTGAATGGTCGTTTAATGTCTAAATGTCGTTTTTTAATGATGGCTGAGCATCCACACCGTTTCTCGAAAACGGTATTTGCTGAAATGCGCGGCGTCTCAGATGCAGAAGGCAACTCACCATTCTGGCAATGGCTACAAGAACATTTCTTCTCCATTGACTTCACAATGGCGGATTACCTTACAGGTATAGGTAAGAAAGGCTTTATCGCTGACCTAATGCCTAAACTACCAATCTACATCAACTTGCTAAGTAAAGAAGCACAGGCAGTGATTGGTCAAGTACACGAAAATACTAAACCCGCTTTACGCTTATTAGAGAAAGAGGGCTTTACTTGCCGTAACTACGTCGACATCTTCGATGGCGGCCCGACGGTAGAGTGTGATGTGCGCAATATTGAATCGGTGCGTCACTCCTTCCGAGCCAAAGTGACGATCGCGGAACATTCAAGTTCTCAAGACTACTTAATCTCAAACACTTCGTTTGAAGATTTCCGCGCGACGGCAACGAAAGCCGCTTATGACCAAGCTTCAGAGACAGTTATTCTTTCTCCAGAAGTGGCGCACGCGCTGAGAGTTGGTGAAGGCGAATTCGTTCGCATGTTGGCTCAGTAATAGAGCCAGATATTACGCAGAATCTGAAGGAACATATTATGACACATTGGATTGCCGGAGAGTGGGTAGCAGGTCTGGGTGAGTCAATGAACTCAACCAGCCCTTACAACAACGAAGTAATCTGGCAGGGCGAGAGTGCAACGCCAGAGCAAGTTGAACAGGCGGTTTCTGCCGCGCGTAATGCATTTGTTGGCTGGAAAAAACTAAGTTTTGAAGAACGTGAAGCCTTCGTACTCGCTTTTGCCGAAAAGGTAAAAGAGAACAGCGAAGAAATCGCGCAGATTATCGCGAAAGAAACGGGTAAACCAATTTGGGAAACTCGTACTGAAGCAGCAGCAATGGCTGGCAAGATCGCAATTTCGATCCGTGCTTATCATGAGCGTACTGGCGAAGCACAGCGTGAAGCTGCGGGTAACCAAATTGTTTTGCGTCACCGTCCACTAGGCGTGATGGCTGTGTTTGGTCCATACAACTTCCCAGGTCATCTACCAAATGGTCACATCGTGCCTGCATTGCTTGCAGGTAATACAGTTGTATTCAAACCTTCTGAGCAGACGCCATTTACGGGTGAATTTGCCATGAAGCTGTGGGATCAGGTTGGCTTGCCAAAAGGTGTCATCAACCTTGTCCAAGGTGCGAAAGAGACAGGTATCGCTCTAGCCAGTTCTAAAGGGCTAGATGGCGTTCTCTTTACGGGCAGTGCCAATACTGGTCACATCCTTCACCGTCAGTTCGCAGGTCAGCCGGGCAAAATGCTGGCTCTAGAGATGGGGGGTAACAACCCTATGGTTATCTCTGAAAATTACGGTGATCTGGACGCAACGGTTTATACCATTATTCAATCTGCATTCATTAGTGCTGGCCAGCGTTGTACATGTGCTCGTCGCCTATATGTTCCTGTTGGTGAGAAGGGTGATCTATTGGTCAATAAGCTTGTACAAGCGACCAATAAGATTCGCGTCGATCAGCCATTCGCAGAACCTGCACCATTCATGGGGCCGCAGATTTCTAAAGCAGCGGCAGACTTTATCCTTGCTGCACAGGCAAACTTGCAAACACTGGGTGGTGTCAGTTTGGTTGAAGCGAAAGCGGGTGAAGCCGCCTTTGTTACTCCGGGTATTATTGACGTTACTGCGATTGCAGAGCTACCTGATGAAGAGTACTTTGGCCCTCTGCTACAGGTCGTACGCTACCAAGGTCTGGAAAAAGCGGTTGAACTTGCCAACGACACACGCTTTGGGTTATCTGCTGGCCTAGTCTCGACAGACGATAGCGAGTGGAACTACTTTGTTGACCATATTCGTGCAGGCATCGTTAACCGTAACCGTCAGCTAACTGGAGCAAGTGGTGATGCACCGTTCGGTGGTCCAGGCGCTTCTGGCAACCTAAGACCAAGTGCTTACTATGCAGCGGATTACTGTGCGTACCCAATGGCTTCGATGGAAGGTGGCGAGACACTTCTTCCTGAAACATTAAGCCCAGGTGTTGAACTGTAGAGCGTGAAGTTCGATTAGATATTTCCCTTTTTGCCTCCCTGAGCCAGGAGGCATTTTTGAACGTAAACAACCCCTATACAAGGAGGCGTTATGACGCCAGATGTTTTATTCCAGCAGTTATGGAATGACTATATTCAACGCTTGTGTCCCTCTGCTGAAAAAGTACACCAACTTCTGCAAGAAGACGAAGCATTGATCAATGACCATATTGCATTACGTACTTTCAACGTTGAGCCGTTAGGTATCGCGACTCTAGCACAACCTTTTCTAGATGCTGGCTACAAGCCGTGTGGCGATTACGTTTTTGAAAGCAAAAAGCTCGCGGCGAAACATTTTGAACATCCCGATCCAAAACAGCCAAAAGTATTTATCAGTGAACTAAAAGTTGATGAGTGTTCTAGTGAACTTCAAGCGATTGTTACCAAGCTAGTCGAGCAAGTAGACACCGATAAGCTAAAAGGTCATGAGTTCTTGTATGGTGGCCGACTATGGGATATTAGTCATGCGGATTACCAGACGCTGGCTAAAGAAAGCGAATACGCGGCTTGGTTAGCGGCACATGGCTACGGAGCAAACCACTTTACCGTAAGTGTGAACCAGCTTAATGCTTTTGATGAAGTGAAAGGTGTGAATGATCATCTGCGCTCTGCCGGCTTTACTATCAATGAGTTTGGTGGTGAAGTAAAAGGCACGCCAGAAGTGTTGCTTGAGCAATCTTCAACGATGGCTGATAAAGTGCCGGTTCAGTTTACTGAAGGTAGTGAAATCATCCCTGGAGGCTTCTACGAGTTTGCTAAACGTTACCCAATGCCTAATGGTGAGCTTTACCCAGGATTTGTGGCAGCGTCTGCTGACAAGATCTTCGAAAGCACTAACGGGTAAAGAGCAGAAGCGAGAGTCGAGACCGGACTTCGTCCTGCGAGCATTTAGAACGGGCTGCGCCCTTCGAGAACACTGCGTTCCGAGATGGGGCTTCAAAAGATAGTGGCGGGTAGAAGTTGATAACAGCTTTGTGGTTAAAGGTGTTGACGAAACTAGTCCCCAATAAGCCATAATTTTCTCGATTCTCGAAAACAAAAAGCCACCAATGTTTCCATTGGTGGCTTTTATAATTTAGTGCTTAATCGAAATTAACGAGTACCGTAAACAACGATTGTTTTACCGTGTGCAGAAATTAGGTTCTGCTCTTCAAGCATCTTCAAGATACGGCCAACTGTTTCGCGAGAACAGCCAACGATTTGACCAATCTCTTGGCGAGTGATCTTGATTTGCATGCCATCTGGGTGAGTCATTGCATCAGGTTGCTTCGCTAGGTTTAGTAGCGTTTGAGCAATACGACCCGTTACGTCTAGGAATGCTAGATCGCCCACTTTTTGGCTCGTCACTTGTAGACGACTTGCCATCTGCGCTGAAAGGCGCATTAAGATATCTGGGTTCACTTGGATAAGCTGACGGAACTTCTTGAATGAGATTTCCGCAACTTCACAAGGAGATTTTGCTCGAACCCATGCGGTACGCTCTTGGTCTTCTTCGAATAGACCAAGTTCACCGATGAAGTCACCTTGGTTTAGGTAAGAAAGGATCATCTCCTTACCTTCTTCGTCTTTGATAAGAACCGCAACAGAACCTTTAACAATGTAGTACAAAGTTTCCGCTTTCTCGCCCGCGTGAATTAGCGTGCTTTTTGAAGGGTACTTATGAATATGACAATGTGAAAGGAACCACTCTAATGTTGGGTCGGTTTGAGGTTTACCTAGAACCATAATATCTCACTTCCTCTGCAGGGTACGCTTGCCGCTTTCCATGTTTAAGCTAAGCCTTAATTAAGACCTACTAGGATAAGAGCACTTTATAAATGCTGCAAGCCAACTTATGTGTCGGTTACAAATAGTATCCTTTTTCTAGCATGATTTCTTGATTTTAATCGGGTACAACAGGCTTTTTGGCACGCAAAACTGTGCACATGATCACGGTATGAAAAGTAATCGTGTTCTAGTTGTGAGTCTTAACCGATTTTGCCCGTTTCTATCAATTGTTGCAGGATAGGGCGAACAATTAATTCCATCGCAAAACTCATTTTTCCGCCTGGTACAACAATGGTGTTGTGGCGTGACATAAACGAACCATCAATCATAGCCAGTAGGTATGGAAAATCGACATTCTTGATACCACGAAGTCGAATGACAACGAAACTTTCGTCCAAACTCGGTATCCCTTTCGCATTTAAAGGGTTTGATGTGTCAACGGTTGGAACGCGCTGAAAGTTGATATGAGTTCGGGAAAACTGTGGAGTAATATAGTTTAGATAGTCGTCCATTGAACGTACTATTGAGTCCATGACGGCTTCACGAGAATGACCGCGATCGCGAGTATCACGAACAAACTTTTGAATCCATTCTAAGTTGACGATCGGCACCATGCCTATTAGAAAGTCGACATGTTGTGCGACGTTAACGTCACCATCTACCACCCCCCCGTGTAGCCCTTCATAAAAGAGTACATTGGAGTTTTCGGGTAGGTCTTGCCAAGGCGTAAAAGTACCGGGCATCTGGTTATAAGGTACTGCCTCGTCAAACGTATGGAGGTAGCGACGTACCTGACCATTACCTTCGTGTCCGTATTTACGGAAAAACTCGGCTAGGCCACCAAAGTCGTTCGCTTGTGGGCCAAAGTAACTGATGTGACGGCCTTGCTCGCGAGCCTTACGGATTTCGACATCCATTTCAGGGCGAGTAAAGCGGTGGAAGCTATCCCCTTCGACCCACGCGGCTTTAACGTTCATCATATTGAACATTTTGCGGAAGGCTTCCGAGGTAGTCGTTGTGCCAGCGCCAGATGAACCAGTCACGGCAATAATAGGGTGTTTAGCGGACATGACAAACCTTGTCTGTAAGTTACATTCCATGAATCAATGCCCACTATAACATGCTTTAGCAGACATTGACTGTATGCAGTTCTCTAAATCAAAAACGGTTCTTTAGTTGGATATCGACACTTTCATGCAGTTCTGAATAAACCACAACCGCTTCCCCTGACTCTAGTTGAGAGTGGATTTGGTCAACTTTGTCTTGTAGTGAAACTTCGACATCACCATAGTCTGTTCCTTCGCGAAGAATAAACTCGCGTATCAGATTCTCCAGTGTCTCCGGTGCAATTTGTTGCCATGGGACGATCATAAAGACCTCTTCATTTTATGTTCGGTGAATTGTGCGCGCTATTATGCCGAAGCGGCAAGACTTTCATAGTAGGCAGGCAGAGCTTCTTCTAACCAAAATCTTGGCTTGAGTGCGCTACCTGTAACAAATCCCACATGGCCACCTTGTTCAAACAGCCGATAGTCGATGTTATCGGGCAGCACGTATTTGGGGATGACATCTTCGGTCATGAACGGGTCATCCTTGGCGTGGATGATCTGTGTTGGCAGCGTGATTTCTTTGAGTCGATGTATCCCTGAGCACTGGTGATAATAATCGGCTGCATCTTTGAAACCATGCAAAGGTGCGGTGATAAGGTCATCGAACTCGTACAATTTAGTGACACGCTTGATATTCTGATAGCTCAATCCCAACTCGCCTTTTAACAGATGGTGTTTTTGTAGAGCGTTTTTCTTTAGCGATGACAGCAAATAGCTTTTGTACAACTTGGAAAAGCCTTGCTCGATACGTTCTGAGCAGGCCGATAGGTCGAGTGGCGCAGAAACAATGGTTGCGGCATCGAGTAAAGGCTGGCTGTTGTAGGTAGCGAGATAGTTGGCCAGCATATTTCCACCCAAAGAAATGCCAACCGCGACCTTGGTCTGTGTTGGGAAACGTTGGTTGAGGTGCTCTAAGAAAAAGCGTGCGTCTTCCACCTCGCCGGAGTGATAGGCGCGGGCGAGTCTGTTGGGCTTACCACTACAGCCACGAAAATGCATCATCACAGAGAGCCAACCTTGTTTGGCGAAGGCATCCATTAGACCATTCGCATACGGACTGTAAAAACAGCCTTCCAAGCCGTGAAAAAGAACAAAAATAGGCTTATCAGTGTTTGATTGCTGATCGACGTTTTCACTCCAAGCAATATCAAGAAAGTCACCATCAGGCGTATCTAAAGTTTGCCAGACGGGTTCAAATAAGGCTTTCTTCCGAATAAATCGCGGTGCGAGTGTTTGTAGGTGAGGATTTGTTAATCCTTTAGCAGCAACAAATTGAGTCATAAAGGCTCTCTACAGGTTGGCAATGTTGTCTATGGGGTCGGCAAAGGCTGAATAGAGTTGTTCGCCACCTAATTGACGGCAGTAGCGCAAGGTCAGGGGTTCTGCGTGATTCGTACTCAATTCGATGGTGTTAATACAGTCAACCAGATCGGATTGTTGCTGCTTTTCTAGTTGCAACTCAAATTGGAGTGACTCGCGATACAGAGTATCAGGTAGGTGGAACTTCAACTTACGTCGTAACTCCCTATAGCTCAGAAGTAAGGCTTCGGAACGGCCTAAACACTCTTCTACGCGATGCCAGTCCTCTTCGCCAAAGCAGACCTGCTGTTCATCAAGCCACTTGAGTAACAACAGTAGGTTAACGTTGCCTTTAAATTGGTTTTGCAGATGTAAGCACGCCTCTTTTACTTCTCGCACGCTATAGTACTGTAGGCTAAATTGCCATAAGCGTTCGAGTGTTAGAGAAATTGAGGCGGGCTTTGAACTCATTGACTATTGAACTCCTGTTCCATCTGCTCTAGCTCTTCCTGTAGAGCCATCCACTCTATTTCGACCTCTTCAAGCAAGCTTTTACTTTCTGCTTGAAGTGCTAGTACTTGGTTAAGTTTAGCTTTATTTTCGGCGTCATAAAGTGAGTTATCTGATAATTGGGCCTCTGCTTGTGCCAAGGCTTCTCCCAACTTATCCATTTTCTCTTCAAGTTTTGTCAGGTTTTTGCGAATAGGTGCAGTCTGTTTGCGAAATTCTGCTTCACGGCGTTTTTGGTCTTTTTTCGCCGCCGCACTGTTTTCAGACTTTTTCTCTGGTTGTTGTGCTTGCGCTTCACGGCGTTCCGATTTTTGTTGTTCAGTCAGCCACTTGTAGTAATCGTTTAGGTCACCATCAAATGGAGCCACTTGGCGATCGTGAACCAAGTAAAGATCGTCTGTTGTCGCACGAAGTAAGTAGCGGTCGTGGGAAACAATGACCATTGCGCCTTCAAACGTTTGTAGCGCCATAGTTAAGGCTTGACGCATATCGAGATCGAGGTGGTTGGTTGGTTCATCGAGAAGTAAAAGGTTTGGTTTTTGCCAAACAATCAGAGCGAGAACAAGACGCGCTTTTTCACCGCCAGAGAAGGGGGCTACTTTTTCTAGTGCTTTATCACCCTGAAAGCCAAAACTGCCGAGGTAGTTACGTAGCTCGAGTTCGTTTTTGTCAGGCGCAATTTGCATCATGTGTTGCAGAGGGGTTTCCTCTGGGTGCAAAGTTTCTAGCTGATGCTGCGCAAAGTAGCCAATCTTAACCCCTTGAGAGTAGGTTAAGTCACCACCTTGAGGTTTGAGTTCTCGAGAAAGGAGCTTAATCAGGGTCGATTTACCCGCACCATTACGTCCAAGTAAGCCAATTCGACTACCAGGCACCAAGTTAAGGCGAATCTTTTCTAAAATCAGATTGTCACTATATCCCGCCGAGACTTCGTCCATCATGATGATTGGGTTAGGAAGTGCATCAGGATCGCGGAACTGGAAACTGAATGGGTTATCCAACTGTGCGGGCAGAACTTTCTCCATGCGCTCCAGCGCTTTGATTCGGCTTTGAGCTTGACGCGCTTTCGAGGCTTTGTAGCGGAAACGGTCAATGTAGCTTTGCATGTGGGACATCTGCTTCTGCTGTTTCTCAAACTGAGCTTGTTGCAGAATCAGTTTTTGAGCACGTTGCTCTTCAAATGATGAGTAGTTACCCGTGTACTCATTTAGTCTTTGGTTCTCGACGTGGATGATTCGACCTACGATAGGATCTAAGAAATCTCGGTCGTGAGAGATAAGAACCAGCGTACCTGGGTAATTTTGTAGCCAACGTTCTAGCCACATAACCGCATCAAGGTCTAAGTGGTTGGTTGGCTCATCGAGTAGCAGTAGATCTGAGCGACATAGAAGAGCTTGTGCCAAGTTAAGACGCATACGCCAGCCGCCGGAGAACTGAGTTAAGTTCCAACTCATTTGCTGCTGGCTAAAACCAAGACCATCAAGAAGCTCCGCTGCTCGAGCACGAATGCTGTAGCCGCCAATGGTTTCTATTTGACCATGTATTTCAGCGACCAATGTGCCGTGATCTTTTTGCTCAGCATCGAGTAACTCCGATTCTAGACGGCGATACTCTCGGTCACCATCAATGACGTATTCAATGGCGCTGCGCTCTAACGCTGGGGTTTCCTGTGCTACCCAAGCCATCTCCCAATGTGCGGGTTTGCTAAAGTTACCCGCATCAATAGAAAGTTCATCCTTGATCAGGGCGAATAGTGTCGATTTACCACAACCATTTTTTCCGACCAAACCGACTTTATCGCCAGGCTGGATGGTTGCTGAAGCTTGTTCAAGAAGTGGTTTACCACCGCGAAGAAGCTGGATGCCAGAGAAGGTAATCATAATCTTTTACTTTGTCGTTACTCGTATTGCGTCGAATAGTAGGGCACTTAACAAGCTATGTCGATCATTGCGTTATCACGACTAACAACGTATAACAAACTGATAACGATAAATAATGCTTAGTAGGCTATAAACAGTAAAAGGATTGCTGTCGAACGAATGCAAACTCTATCCTCCGATAAGCCCAAGGTATTGGTGTTGTATGCTCACCCTGAGTCACAAACGTCTGTGGCTAACCAAATGATGATCAAGAAAATAGAATCGCTTGATCACGTCACTGTGCACGATCTTTATGCACATTATCCAGACTTCTTTGTTGATGTCAGTGCTGAACAAAAATTACTGGCTGAGCATGATGTGATTGTCTTCCACCATCCGCTCTTTATGTATTCCTGTCCTGCGTTGCTTAAAGAGTGGCTAGACCGTGTTATTGGAAAAGGCTTTGCCTTTGGTAAAGGTGAAGCTTTAAAGGGTAAATATTGGCGAAGCGTGATCACGACGGGGGGCCAAGAAGGAGCTTTCGGTAAGACAGGTTATAACCGCTACCCGCTATCGGAAATTTTGCAACCATTTGAATTGACGGCGGCCTTGTGCCAGATGCATTGGATAGAACCACTGGTCTTGTACTGGGCACGAAATGTGTCTGAAATGGAACGTTGTCAGCATGCTGAGCGTTACCGCCTATGGCTGAGTGATCCACTTCGGAGTGAAGTGGCGGAGATGGTGGGAGGTGAAAATGGCGCTTGAGAATGATTTTCTACAGAGTAGCGTTATTTTTCTGACCGCAGCTGTTGTTGCTGTTCCTCTTGCTCAACGACTTGGTCTCGGTTCCGTTCTTGGCTATCTATTGGCGGGTGTTGCCATCGGCCCGTGGGGGCTTGGTTTAATCAAAGATGTCGACGCTATTCTTCATTTTGCTGAGTTTGGCGTGGTGTTGCTGCTGTTTCTGATTGGACTCGAATTAAATCCGAAAAAACTGCTTCAAATGAAAGGCCCTATCCTTGGATTAGGTGGTGCACAAGTCGTGGTGACAACCTCAGTCATCGCCAGCGTTGCCTATGTTGTGGGAGCATCTTGGCAAACCAGTTTAACTATTGGCATGGGACTCGCGTTGTCATCCACCGCTATCGCCTTAAAAGTCATTGAAGAGCAAGGTTTGGGAGGCAGTGAAACAGGTCAATCAGGTTTTGCGGTCTTACTATTTCAAGACATTGCTGTGATCCCAATGCTTGCACTGCTTCCTGTCTTAGCTGGGAATACCGCCGGAGATTGGCTTGATGCGATATGGATGCTTGCAGGCGTAGGGGGGTTATTAATTGGCGGCCACTTCCTACTGAGACCTCTGTTTCGATATGTTGTACTCAGTGGTGTACGTGAACTCTTTACCGTAGCTGCATTACTGCTTGTGATTGGCATTGCCTTATCAATGAAGCAACTTGGTCTGTCTATGGCGTTGGGGACGTTTCTTGCCGGGGTTCTCTTGGCGGAAAGTGAGTATCGACACGAGCTAGAAATTGCCATCGAACCGTTCAAAGGGCTGTTGCTTGGGTTGTTCTTTATCGCTGTTGGTATGGCGGTGAATCTTGGTCTGTTGGCTTTGCAACCCATTGCCGTGCTGTCTGCGGTCATTGGTTTAGTGGTTGTAAAAGGTCTGATTCTTTACCTACTTGCGCGTTTGTCTGGTAGTCGAGCGAAATCTCGCAGCAAAATGGCGGCAATTCTTAGTCAGGGTGGCGAGTTCGCATTCGTTATTTTTACCGCAGCAAGTAGTGAAGGATTACTCGACCAACAGCAAACCGCGTTTCTTTTGGTGGTGGTCAGTTTATCCATGGTCACGACGCCATTATTATTGATGGCACAAAGCCGCTGGTATGCACGAGGACTTAACACCGACCTTGAGGGTAGGTTGCAAAGTGATGTCGTCAACAAGCAGCCAAGAGTGATTATTGCGGGCTTTGGGCGTTTTGGGCAGATTGTCGGCCGTCTGATGTATGCCAACAAAATTAAAGTGACGGTACTCGAAAGTGATGCGAGCCAGATTAAGTTACTGCGTAAATATGGCTACAAAGTATTTTATGGTGACGCGACCCAACTTGACTTATTAAGAGCTGCCGGTGCGGATAAAGCTGAGGCAATGATAATCTGTACCGATTCACCTGATGAAATCATGAAGATTATTGGATTGTGTCAGACGCATTTTCCGCGCTTGAAACTATTAGCCCGAGCACGAAGTCGTGTTGAGGCATACCAATTACTGAGCCAAGGTGTTGACAGTTATTCCCGTGAGACCTTCTTAGGGGCGCTTGATCTTGGTCGACAGGCTCTCGTTAGTTTAGGTATGCACCCATATCAGGCAAAGAGAGCGGAAGCTCACTTTAGAAAACTTGATAATGCTATGCTGAAAGAGCTGCTTCCTCAGCATAATGATGATAAACAATTGGCCCAAAGAGCCAAAGAAGCCCGAAAAGAACTGGAAGAGATTTTTGGTCGTGAGTTAGAAAACGATCAGCAATCAAAAAACTTCTGGGATTAACAGTGAAACGAGAGAAATGAAGAAAAGATTTATCGCAGGCGCTAGTTGTCCAAAGTGTTCACAACAAGACACTTTACGCTGGTGGATAGAGAATAATATTGAATTAGTAGAGTGTGTTGAGTGCGGTCATCAGGATCAACGTACACCACAATCGGTTGATAGTAGCGACCATGGTGGGCAAAATATGATCGGTATTTTTAAGCCGGATTGATTGTGTTTCTCTAAATCATCCCCATAATATGCCCCGTAGAAAGTATGCCGACACTAACGAATGTTAGGGTCCTTTATCCTCCTTGGAGTCAATATGAAAATTGAAAAGAACGTAGTTGTAAGTCTTGCTTACCAAGTAAAACTGGAAGACGGTGTAGTCGTTGATCAATCTACAGCTGAAGCGCCACTAGATTACCTTCACGGCAATGACAACCTAATCACTGGTCTTGAAACAGCGCTAGAAGGTAAAGAAGCAGGTGCTAAGTTCTCTGTGACAGTTTCTCCAGAAGAAGCTTACGGTGAGCACAACGACGCACTAGTACAACGCGTTCCAGCGGAAGTATTCCAAGGTGTTGACCAGATTGAAGTAGGTATGCGTTTCCTAGCGGATACAGACCAAGGTCCAATCCCTGTTGAAGTAACAGAAGTTGATGGCGATGAAGTGGTTGTTGATGGCAACCACATGCTTGCAGGTCAAACGCTAACATTTGACGTGGAAGTTGTAGCGGTACGTGAAGCGACTCAAGAAGAAATCGAACACGGTCACGTTCATCAAGCGGGTGGCTGTGGTCATGACCATGACCACGAGGGTGGCTGTTGTGGTGGCGAAGGTCATGACCACGGTGCTGAGAAAAAAGATGGCTGCTGCGGTGGCGGTAGCTGTGGCTCACACTAATTGTTAGTGTCTAGCTAAGCGTTAGAGAAGGCGTTTCCCATTATGTTGGGAAGCGCCTTTTTTTATGATTAAACCCGCGAGATGTACTGGAGATATCGACGATGACTCAACCTTTCTCTATCGCTATTCATGGCGGTGCAGGGACTATTTTACGTGAGCAGATGAGTGAAGAGCTGAAAGCTTCGATTTTGGCCGATCTAGAAACGTCTGTTCGTGCTGGTCATAAAATACTACTCGAATCAGGCGATGCACTAGATGCGGTCGTCGCTGCGGTTAAGGCTTTAGAGGATTCGGTAAACTTCAACGCTGGTAGAGGATCTGTATTGACCCACAAAGAGATGGTTGAAATGGATGCTTCAGTCATGCACGGTAAAGAGCTAGATGCAGGCGCTGTTGCTGGAGTTCGTCATGTTCGCAATCCCATTGAGCTTGCGCGTGATGTTATGAAAAACAGCAATCATGTATTGCTGATTGGCGACGGAGCAGAGGAGTTCGCTTTTGAACTCGGCTATGAGTATACCGAGCAAGACTACTTTTTCACCGAGCGTCGCTATGAGCAGCTACTGTCAATGAAAGAGAAAGGGCTCTTTGCTCTCTCAGAATCTAAATACCCAGATGATAAAAAATACGGCACCGTTGGCGCCGTGGCCTTAGATCAGTATGGAAATCTAGCCGCAGCGACAAGCACTGGTGGCATCACCAACAAAAAGTATGGTCGTGTTGGTGATTCATCGATCATTGGTGCGGGAACTTACGCAGAGAATGGTAATGTTGCGGTCTCAACAACCGGTATGGGTGAATACTTTATTCGTAAAACGGTCGCTGGTGATGTAGCAGCTAGAATGCGTTATTTGAAACAAGATGTTCATACCGCGTGTGAAACCGTTATTCAGGGTGAATTAAAACAAATGGGTGGGGAAGGCGGCTTAATCGCAGTTGATGCTCAAGGAGAGCTACATTACTCGATGAATAGCTCGGGAATGTATCGCGCAGGTATCGATGTTAATGGTGATTTGACCGTTAAAATCTATGCTGATGAATAGCCCAAAAAAAGACGATAGCTCTAAAAGTTTACCTAACGGACTGATTTATTTCGGCCTTATATTAATCTCTAATGGAATAGCACCATATTACACTTGCATGATTAAAAAATGACTGCAAGAAATGTGATTCGGTGCTAGAATCCATTTTTAACTAGCAATCAGAACTGGAAAGATGGGAAATAACGTAGTCGTTCTAGGCACCCAATGGGGTGACGAAGGTAAAGGTAAAATTGTTGACCTTTTAACTGAAGATGCAAAATATGTGGTTCGTTACCAAGGCGGTCACAATGCAGGCCACACTCTAGTCATTGACGGTCAAAAAACCGTTCTTCACTTGATTCCATCAGGTATCCTTCGCGATAACATCAAATGTGTTATCGGCAATGGTGTTGTACTATCACCTGAAGCTTTAATTAAAGAAATGAAGCCTCTAGAAGAGCGCGGTATTCCGGTGCGTGAGCGTCTTTTCGTTTCTGAAGCTTGTCCTCTAATTCTTCCTTACCATATCGCTATTGACCAAGCGCGTGAAATCGCTCGTGGTAACAAAGCAATTGGTACAACGGGTCGTGGTATCGGTCCAGCTTACGAAGATAAAGTTGCTCGTCGCGGTCTACGTGTTGGCGACCTATTCGATAAAGAAGTATTCGCAGAGAAGCTAAAAGAAGTAATGGAATTCCATAACTTCCAGCTAGAGCACTTCTACAAAGCTGAAACAGTAAGCTATGACGAAGTTCTAGAGCAATGCATGGGTTACGCTGACCTACTTACTTCTATGGTTATCGACGTAACTAATGAACTTGATGCAGCACGTAAGCGCGGCGACAAGATCATGTTTGAAGGTGCTCAAGGCACACTACTAGATATCGACCACGGTACATACCCATACGTAACTTCTTCTAACACAACTGCTGGTGGCGTTGCTGCGGGTTCTGGTTTCGGTCCTCGTCACATCGGTTACATTCTTGGTATTACTAAAGCGTACTGTACTCGCGTAGGTTCTGGTCCATTCCCAACAGAACTTTACGATGGTCTAGATAAGCAAGACCCAGTAGGTAAGCACCTTGGTAGTGTTGGTCAAGAGTTCGGCGCGACAACGGGTCGTCTACGTCGTACTGGTTGGTTCGATGCTGTTGCAATGCGCCGTGCGGTACAAATCAACTCTATTTCTGGTTTCTGTCTAACTAAACTAGACGTTCTAGATGGTTTGGAAGAGCTAAAAATCTGTACTGGCTACAAGATGAAAGATGGTTCTATCCTAGAAGTTTCTCCAATGGCTGCAGAAGCATTTGAAGAAGCGACACCAATCTACGAAACTATGCCAGGTTGGTCAGAGAACACATTTGGCGCGACATCTATTGATGCGCTACCAAAAGCGGCTCTAGATTACATCAAGCGTATTGAAGAGCTAACAGACGTAACGGTAGATATCATCTCTACTGGTCCTGACCGTAACGAAACAATCATCAAGGTTCACCCATTCGAATCTTAATTATTGATTGTTATCAGTTATTAGAAACCGGTGCTAAGCACCGGTTTTTTTATATCTATTTTTCTTGCGATTCTCGATACTTATGGCAACAATTTGCCATAGAGCGGCAATTTTGATTAAAGAGTTAGCACCAATTGCCGATACTAGTATCAAGCTTGCCGCGTAAGTGGCAAATCTGATGCTGACCTTGGGTTAGTGTCCATAGTCGAAGTTAAGAGTGCAGAAAATGAAGCTAAGAAAATTAGCTGCTTCGATGGTGTTGGCGTTTAGTGCCTCAGTGGTACAGGCAAATGAGTTGTCTGAGATCGGTGAGCCGATACCAATTTATACCGAAGCCGAACTAATTAACCTTATCAACAACAACCAGCATTTAGAACGCGTTAAAGCCGATAACTGCCAGCTTGTTGAGGATATTGTTGCACGTGCGACTCGCATTAGCTTACCTGCGTATGAGTTTTTATACGGAGATATGCTAGCGTGGGGGGTCTGTGTTGATCAGGATGTAGAGCTAGGTCTCTATTACATGGAAAATGCTGCTCATCAAGGTTTGCCCGCCGCACTTGAACAAATTGGTCGTTACTATTCTCGTGGAACATTAGTTCAGCAAGATAAAGAACGTGCGATTCCATATTTGCGTGAAGCGGCATCGATGGGGAACCTCAATGCTCGTATTCATTTGGCGGAGCTATTGCTGCGTGATTATGGGAGTCCACTTGATTACGAAGATGCTTATCGCTGGCTTTATAATTCGGTGACGGCAGACCAGCGAACCCATAAGCGTATTAGTGTACTTAGGCAGGGATTAGAGCGACGAATGCCGCAGAACATTGTTGCCCGAGCTAAGAAGCGCGGCACTTTCTGGTAGAGAGTTATCCGATTGCACTCCGGTGACCATAACCTAACAACACAATGCCTAGCTTTCGCTGGGCATTGTTGTTTTTTAGCAAACCATAGTGCTGATGAAAAGGCAGTGAAATTTCAAGAATTTGTTTCGACTTACCTGTAGCTTAATCAGTGAGTCAGATATACTAGATTTAAATTCCTTCCTTTATTAGGCGCGCCTATGTCAGACATTATTCCTAACGACCCATTTGCAGATCGTGAGTCGGAGAACTACGAAAACCCAATCCCAAGCCGAGAGTTTATTCTTGAGTTTTTGCATCAAGCGGGTGTTCCCATGAACCGCAATGATCTATTTGACGCATTGCAGTTGAATGGAGAAGAGCACTATGAAGGTCTGCGTCGTAGACTGCGTGCGATGGAGCGTGATGGACAACTGGTCTTTACGCGTCGTCAGTGCTACGCCTTGCCAGAAAAACTGGAGATGGTGAAGGGCTACGTAATTGGCCACAAAGATGGTCATGGTTGGGTTCGTCCAGAAGGCAGTGTGGGCAAGGATAATGATATTGTTCTGCCTCATCACCAAATGAAAAATATCATCCACGGTGATTATGTACTGGTTCAGCCAACAGAAAACTCTAAGCGCGGACGTAAGGAAGGTCGGTTAGTTCGCGTTTTAGAAGAGCGTCAGACGCAAATAGTAGGACGTTTCTTTATGGAATATGGCTACTCATATGTTGTGCCTGATGACTCACGAATCTCACAGGACATTCTGATCCCGAACGATTTACGTGCAGGTGCACGTATGGGTAATGTCGTTGTTATCGAGATCACCGATCGCGGAACGCGCTCACGAGGTATGATGGGTAAGGTTATTGAAGTACTTGGCGAAAACATGGCGCCGGGTATGGAGACACAAATTGCGATTCGTACACATCAGATCCCTCACGAATGGCCTGAGGCTGTTGATAAGCAGATTGCCAACTTAGGCGAAGAAGTGCCTGAAGAAGCCAAAGTAGGGCGTGTTGACCTCCGTGAGCTGCCACTCGTGACAATCGATGGCGAAGATGCGCGTGACTTCGATGATGCCGTTTACTGTGAAGCGAAAAAAGGTGGCGGTTGGCGTTTATGGGTCGCCATCGCAGATGTGAGCTACTACGTAAGACCAGATACCGCTTTAGATAAAGAAGCAACAAATCGTGGTAACTCAGTTTACTTCCCATCGCAAGTTGTACCTATGTTGCCAGAAGTACTGTCAAATGGTCTCTGTTCACTTAACCCACAGGTTGACCGCTTGTGTATGGTGTGTGAAATGACAATATCAGAGTCCGGTAAGCTGTCGGGCTACAAACACTACGAAGCGGTGATGAACTCTCATGCTCGTCTGACTTACAGCAAGGTGCATGACATTCTTGAAGGAAATGAAGAACTACGAACTCGTTATGAGCCATTAGTTCCTCACCTAGAAGAACTGCACAAAATGTATAAAGTTCTGAAACGCGCTCGCGATAACCGTGGTGCGATTGAATTCGAAACGGTAGAAACCAAGTTCATTTTCAATGCGGAGCGCAAGATTGAGAGTATTGAGCCCGTCATTCGTAACGATGCGCATAAGCTCATCGAGGAATGCATGATTTTGGCCAACATCGCGTCAGCATCTTTGGTTGAGAAAGCAAAAGAAGCTGCACTGTATCGTATTCATGAATCTCCAGGTGAGCTTCGCCTACAAGGTTTCCGCGATTTCTTAGGCGAGTTGGGCTTGCACCTCAATGGTGGTTTGGAGCCTTCACCAACAGACTATGCTGATCTGGTTAAACAGATTGCTGAGCGTCAAGACAGGGAGCTCATTCAAACCATGTTGCTTCGTTCAATGAAGCAAGCGGTGTACAACGCGGATAACTGTGGCCACTTCGGTTTGGCACTGAAACGTTACGCGCATTTTACCTCTCCTATTCGTCGCTACCCAGACTTATTGTTACATCGTGCAATCAAGTATCTCATCGCGAAAGAAGAGGGGCGTAATCAAGACCGTTGGACACCGACAGGGGGATACCACTACTCATTCGATGATATGGATTTTTACGGTGAGCAGTGTTCGATGACAGAGCGACGAGCTGACGATGCGACTCGTGAAGTCTCTGATTGGCTGAAATGTGAATACATGCAAGATCACGTCGGTGAAGAGCTAGAAGGCGTTATTGCCAATGTTACCGGTTTTGGATTCTTTGTTCGTTTAACGGATTTGCACATTGATGGTTTAGTGCATATTTCGGCACTTGCTAATGATTACTACCAATTTGATCCGATCGGTCAAAGACTTATCGGTGAAAGCTTTGGTGCGATTTATCGCTTGGGTGATGCGGTCAAAGTGAAAGTCCTGTCGGTCAATCTGGATGACAGACAAATAGACTTTGAATTAGTAGAAACAAGTCGTAAGCTACGCGGCGAAGGAAAGACGGCCAAGAAACGTGTCGCAGAGGCAAAGAGAAAAGCCAAAGAGAAAAAACGTGTTGCGACCAAGGGTGGACGAGCGGCGGCTGAAGTCGAGCCGACTAAGCGACCTGAACCTAAAGAGGCAGCGAAAAAGCCTAAGGTGACAAAAGCTCGCAAGAAGAAAGCTGGCAATAAGCCGAAGAAGACCAAACGTAGCAAAAAAGCAGCACAGTGAACTAAACGAACAGGTTTTTAAATGAGTAACGAATATATTTACGGTATTCACGCAGTTAAAGCAGTACTAAGTCGTGAACCAGAGCGCTTTATTGAAGCGTTTGTGCTTAAAGGTCGCCAAGACGATCGCCTGATGCCGATCCTCAATGAACTTAACGTGTGTGGTGTTTCGATCCAACAGATGACGCGCAAAACATTGGACGAAAAAGCGAGTGGGGCAAACCACCAAGGTATTATGGCTCGTGTTAAGCCAGCGAAACAGCTCAACGAACATGACCTTGATGACATCCTTGCTCAACACGAAGCCCCGCTTTTATTGGTGTTAGATGGTGTCACTGATCCGCATAACCTAGGTGCTTGTTTGCGTAATGCTGACGCGGCTGGCGTGGCTGCGGTGATTGTGCCTAAAGACCGCTCTGCCAACATTACGGCGACAGTAAGTAAAGTGGCTTGTGGTGCGGCTGAAATGGTACCGCTAGTTCGAGTTACAAACCTCGCTCGTACAATGCGTACGCTACAAGAGCAGGGCATTTGGTTTGTAGGCACTGCGGGTGAAGCGACTCATGACATTTATCAAGCGAAACTGACTGGCCCACTTGCTATTGTTATGGGGGCTGAGGGTGACGGCATGCGCCGACTAACGCGCGAAACCTGTGATGACCTGATTAAAATCCCTATGGCCGGAACCGTTTCAAGCTTGAACGTATCAGTTGCTTCAGGCATTTGTTTGTTTGAAGCGGTACGCCAGAGACTCGCATAGCGAGAGACTAGAACGCTTCGCTCCGAGAGCGGGCTTCGTCCTTCGAGAGGAACTTGTGGTGAGCGAGTCGAAAGTTGCAGGCAGTGCAGGCTAGTCTCTCAGTCTAATTGTCTGAATTTAAAAGAAAAGGGTTGACCCGCACTGTCAACCCTTCAAAACTTTCTCGCATCTCGCATCTCGCATCTCGCATCTCGCATCTCGCATCTCGCATCTCGCCAACTAAAACTGTGATCTGTATAATGCAGCGCACTGGTTAAGCCAGTTGTGAACCAATGAGCAGCGAGGAGCTGACTTATCTTATTGATTTGTCAGGTAATGTAAACTCAGCTTATGTTCGCGGTTAATACAATTAGCTATCTATTCTTCGGAATAACTATTCCCAGAGGTGACTCTGACATGTAGGGATGGTTGATCGAAAATTAACTGACAATGCGTCCTAATCTTGGATGCTACGGTTTCACATAAATCAATCGGCATTCTCTCGTTTTAACGAGTCTGAGTGGCGATATTGTTTGTGTAATTTTTAATATTGGAGCTCTGTCTCATGCAGAACCAACGTATCCGTATCCGCCTAAAAGCTTTCGATTACAAACTAATCGATGCTTCTACAGCGGAAATCGTTGAAACAGCTAAGCGCACTGGCGCACAGGTTCGTGGTCCAATCCCACTACCTACTCGTAAAGAGCGTTTCACAGTTCTTATCTCTCCACACGTTAACAAGAAAGCACGTGACCAGTACGAAATCCGTACTCACAAGCGTCTAATCGACATCGTTGAGCCAACAGACAAAACTGTTGATGCTCTAATGCGTCTAGACCTTGCTGCGGGCGTTGACGTTCAAATTAGCCTAGGTTAAGGGAGATTAGAAGAATGATTGGTCTAATCGGTCGTAAAGTGGGCATGACCCGCGTATTTACTGAAGAAGGCGTTTCTATCCCAGTAACAGTTGTTGAGGTTGAAGCTAATCGTGTTTCTCAAGTTAAAACTCTTGAGACAGATGGCTACGCAGCAATCCAGGTTACTACTGGTGCTAAGAAAGCTAACCGCGTAACTAAACCAGAAGCAGGTCACTTTGCTAAAGCAGGTGTTGAAGCTGGTCGTGGTCTTTGGGAATTCCGTTTGGAAAACGGTGAAGAGTTTGCAGTTGGCGCTGAGCTAACAGTTGAACTATTCAACGATACTAAGAAAGTAGACGTTACTGGTACATCTAAAGGTAAAGGTTTCCAAGGCGCTGTTAAGCGTTGGAACTTCCGCACTCAAGATGCTACTCACGGTAACTCATTGTCTCACCGTGCTCCTGGTTCTATCGGTCAATGTCAGACTCCAGGTCGCGTATTTAAAGGCAAGAAAATGGCAGGTCACATGGGTGCTGAGCGTGTAACGACTCAAAACCTAGAGATCGTACGTGTTGACGCTGAGCGCAACCTGCTTCTTATTAAAGGTGCAGTCCCAGGCGCAACTGGCGGCAACGTGATCGTTAAACCAGCTGTTAAAGCATAACGTCTCAGGAGTAAGTAATGGAACTAATGGTTAAAGGTGCTGATGCACTAACTGTTTCCGAAACTACTTTCGGACGTGAGTTTAACGAAGCTCTTGTACACCAAGTAGTTGTTGCATACGCAGCAGGTGCTCGTCAAGGTACACGTGCTCAGAAAACACGTTCTGAAGTATCTGGCGGTGGCGCTAAGCCATGGCGTCAAAAAGGTACTGGCCGTGCTCGTGCTGGTACAATTCGTAGCCCAATCTGGCGTACAGGTGGTGTTACTTTTGCTGCGAAACCACAAGATCACAGCCAAAAAGTAAACAAAAAAATGTACCGTGGTGCTATGAAGAGCATTCTTTCTGAGCTAGTTCGTCAAGAGCGTCTAATCGTTGTTGATAACTTCTCAGTAGAAGCACCAAAAACTAAAGAGCTTGTAGCTAAGCTGAAAGAGCTTGAGCTAACAGACGCTCTAATCGTGACTAGCGAAGTAGATGAAAATCTATTCCTAGCTGCTCGTAACCTATACAAAGTTGACGCACGTGACGTAGCTGGTATCGACCCAGTGTCTCTAATCGCGTTCGACAAAGTTGTAATGACTGCAGACGCAGTTAAGCAAGTTGAGGAGATGCTAGCATGATCACTGAAGAGCGTATCCTAAAAGTTCTACGTGCACCGCACATCTCTGAAAAAGCAACTATGGCAGCTGAGAAAGCGAACACTATCGTTTTCAAAGTAGCTAAAGATGCAACTAAAAAAGAGATCAAAGCAGCTGTAGAAAAGCTATTTGAAGTTGAAGTTAAGTCTGTAAATACTCTTATCAATAAGGGTAAGACCAAACGTCAAGGTCTACGCCAAGGTCGCCGCAGCGACGTTAAGAAAGCGTACGTTACTTTGAAAGAAGGTCAAGATCTTGACTTCGTTGGCGGCGCGGAATAACAGGAGTAGTTGAGAAATGGCTATTGTTAAATGTAAGCCGACTTCCCCTGGTCGTCGTCACGTTGTTAAAGTTGTTAACGCTGACCTACACAAGGGCAAGCCATACGCACCTCTTCTAGAGAAAAACTCTAAGAATGGTGGTCGTAACAACAACGGTCGTATTACAGTACGTCACATCGGCGGTGGTCACAAGCACCACTACCGTGTAATTGACTTCAAACGTACTAAAGACGGTATCCCAGCGAAAGTTGAGCGTCTAGAATACGATCCAAACCGTAGCGCTAACATCGCTCTAGTTCTGTACGCAGACGGTGAGCGTCGTTACATCCTAGCACCTAAAGGTGTTCAAGCTGGTGATGCTATCCAGTCTGGTGTTGATGCACCAATCAAAGCTGGTAACACTCTACCAATGCGTAACATCCCAGTAGGTTCAACTGTACACAACGTTGAACTAAAACCTGGTAAAGGTGGTCAGCTAGCTCGTTCGGCTGGTGCATATGCTCAAATCGTTGCTCGCGACGGTGCATACGTAACTATCCGTCTACGTTCTGGCGAAATGCGCAAAGTACTATCTGAAGGCCGTGCAACAATCGGTGAAGTTGGTAACTCTGAGCACATGCTACGTGAACTTGGTAAAGCTGGTGCTAACCGCTGGCGCGGTGTTCGTCCAACCGTTCGTGGTGTTGTGATGAACCCAGTAGACCACCCACACGGTGGTGGTGAAGGCCGTACTTCTGGTGGTCGTCACCCAGTTTCACCATGGGGTCAGCCAACTAAAGGCTTCAAGACTCGTAAGAACAAACGCACTGACAAGTACATCGTACGTCGTCGTAACAAGTAATCTATTTAAAGAGGAATCGCCATGCCACGTTCTCTCAAGAAAGGTCCATTTATTGACCTACACTTGCTGAAGAAGGTAGAGAAAGCGGTGGAAAGCGGAGACAAAAAGCCTATTAAGACTTGGTCCCGTCGTTCAATGATCATCCCTACGATGATCGGTTTGACCATCGCTGTCCATAATGGTCGTCAGCACGTACCAGTATTCGTAACCGAAGAAATGATCGGTCACAAACTGGGTGAATTCGCACCAACACGTACTTACCGCGGCCATGTCGTGGATAAGAAAGCTAAGAAGCGTTAAGGAGTAGATGATGGAAGCACTAGCTAAACATAACTTTGCTCGCATTTCGCCTCAGAAAGCTCGCTTAGTTGCGGACCAAATTCGTGGAAAATCTGTAGACCAGGCTCTAGAAATCCTGACTTTCAGCAACAAAAAAGCTGCTGAACTGATCAAGAAAGTTCTTGAGTCAGCTATCGCTAACGCGGAGCACAATGAAGGCGCAGATATTGACGATCTAAATGTCGCAAAAATCTTCGTAGATGAAGGCCCAATCATGAAGCGTATTATGCCTCGTGCTAAAGGTCGTGCGGATCGTATCTTGAAGCGTTCAAGCCACATCACTGTTGTTGTAGCAGATCGCTAAGAGACTAGGAGAGTAAGCAATGGGTCAAAAAGTACATCCTAATGGTATTCGTTTAGGCATCGTTAAGCCTTGGAATGCTACATGGTTTGCTAACACCAAAGAATTCGCTGACAACCTAGACGGCGACTTCAAGGTACGTCAGTTCCTTACAAGTGAACTGAAAAAAGCATCACTTTCACGCATCGTTATCGAGCGTCCTGCTAAGAGCATCCGTGTGACTATTCACACTGCTCGTCCAGGCGTAGTAATCGGTAAGAAAGGTGAAGACGTAGAAAAACTACGTGCAGCTGTAGCTAAAATCGCAGGTGTACCAGCGCAAATTAACATCGCTGAAGTACGTAAACCTGAGTTAGATGCACAGCTTGTTGGTGATAGCATCGCGTCTCAGCTAGAGCGTCGTGTTATGTTCCGTCGTGCTATGAAGCGCGCGGTACAAAACGCTATGCGTCTAGGCGCTAAAGGCATCAAAGTAGAAGTAAGCGGTCGTCTAGGCGGCGCTGAAATCGCACGTTCTGAGTGGTACCGTGAAGGTCGTGTACCTCTACACACTCTACGTGCTGACATTGATTACGCAACTTCTTCGGCTCACACCCAATACGGTGTGATCGGCATTAAAGTTTGGATCTTCAAAGGTGAGATTCTAGGCGGTATGCCAGCAGCTAACGCTGTAGAGCCTAAAGGCGATAAGCCTAAGAAGCAGCGCAAAGGCCGTAAGTAAGGAGTCGACAGATGCTACAACCTAAACGTACTAAGTTCCGTAAGGTTCAGACTGGTCGTAACCGTGGTCTAGCTAAAGGTACTGATGTAAGCTTCGGCGAATTCGGTCTTAAAGCTGTAGGCCGTGGTCGTCTAACTGCTCGTCAAATCGAAGCGGCACGTCGTGCAATGACACGTCACGTTAAGCGTCAAGGTAAAATCTGGATCCGTGTGTTCCCAGACAAACCTATCACAGAAAAACCACTTGAAGTTCGTCAAGGTAAGGGTAAAGGTAACGTTGAGTACTGGGTAGCCCAAATCCAACCTGGTAAGGTTATGTACGAAATGGGTGGTGTACCTGAAGAATTGGCTCGTGAAGCGTTCCGTCTAGCGGCTCGCAAACTGCCATTCAAAACTACATTTGTAACTAAGCAGGTGATGTGATGAAAGCACAAGATCTACGCGAGAAAAGCGTTGAAGAGCTTAACGCTGAGCTATTGAATTTGCTACGCGAACAGTTCAACTTGCGCATGCAAGCTGCAACTGGTCAGCTACAGCAAACTCATACTCTGAAAGCTGTACGCCGTGATATCGCACGTGTGAAAACTGTTTTGACTGAGAAGGCAGGCGCATAATGAGCGAAGTAAAACGTACTCAACAAGGTCGTGTAGTTAGCGACAAGATGGACAAGTCTATCGTTGTTGCTATCGAACGCATGGTTAAACACCCAATTTACGGTAAATTCGTAAAGCGTACGACTAAAGTACACGCACATGACGAAAACAACGAATGTGGCCTAGGCGACAAAGTTGAAATCGCAGAGTGTCGTCCACTGTCTAAGACTAAGTCTTGGACTTTGGTAAAAGTTCTAGAAAAAGTGAAAGGTTAATCCTTAGCTAATTCTATGAAATTAAACGGCTCCAAAATTATTTTGGGGCCGTTTATTTTTTGACTACCCAATCACAAAAAAGGGTGGTACAATTCGCGTCCCTTTTAAAGAGGCAGCCCGACCCGTGATGGGTCTAGTTATTAATATTTAGCGGAGCACTAACAATGATCCAAATGCAAAGTACACTTGACGCAGCTGATAACTCTGGCGCGCGCAAGGTAATGTGTATTAAGGTCCTGGGTGGCTCACACCGCCGTTATGCACATATCGGTGACGTCATCAAAGTTACTGTGAAGGAAGCTATTCCTCGCGGTAAAGTTAAGAAAGGTGATGTTCTGAAGGCGGTTGTCGTGCGCACTCGCAAAGGCGTTCGTCGTCCAGACGGTTCTGTCATTCGCTTCGACCGTAATGCTTGTGTATTGCTTAATGACAATACTGAGCAACCTATCGGTACACGTATCTTTGGCCCTGTGACACGTGAGCTTCGTGGCGATAAGTTCATGAAGATCGTTTCACTGGCTCCAGAAGTTCTGTAAGGAGCACGTAGAAATGGCAGCTAAAATCCGTCGTAATGACGAAGTAATCGTTCTTGCTGGTAAAGACAAAGGCAAGAAAGGTAAAGTAACTAAGGTTCTAGCAACTGGTAAAGTTATCGTTGAAGGTATCAACCTTGTTAAGAAGCACCAAAAGCCGGTTCCGGCTCTAGGTCAACAAGGTGGCATCGTTGAACAAGAAGCAGCTATTGATGCTTCTAACGTTGCAATCTTTAACGCAGCTACTGGTAAAGCTGACCGTATCGGTTTCCGTTTTGAAGATGGTAAGAAAGTTCGTTTCTTTAAATCTAACAACGAAATCGTTTCTAACTAATAGAAGTAATTTGGAGTTCTACTATGGCGAAACTGCATGATTACTACAAGTCGTCTGTAGTCGCTGAACTGACCAAACAGTTTAGCTACACAAGCGTCATGCAAGTCCCTAGAATCGAGAAAATCACCCTAAACATGGGTGTTGGTGAAGCAATCAACGATAAGAAACTGCTAGAAAACGCAGCTGCTGATATGGCAACGATCTCTGGTCAAAAGCCACTTATCACTAAAGCGCGTAAATCTGTTGCAGGTTTCAAAATCCGTGAAGGCTACCCTATCGGTTGTAAAGTAACCTTGCGTGGCGAACGTATGTGGGATTTTCTTGAGCGTTTAATTTCAATCGCTCTTCCACGTGTACGTGACTTCCGTGGCGTTAGCGCTAAGTCTTTTGACGGACGCGGTAACTACAGCATGGGCGTTCGCGAGCAAATCATCTTCCCGGAAATCGACTTTGATAAAGTTGATCGAGTACGCGGTCTAGACATCACTATTACGACGTCTGCTGGTACTGATGAGGAAGGCCGTGCTCTGCTGGCTGCCTTTAACTTCCCATTCCGTAAGTAAGGTGAAGGGTTACTGTTATGGCTAAAAATTCAATGAAAGCACGTGAAGCAAAACGTGCGAAGCTTGTAGCTAAGTTCGCTGAAAAGCGTGCAGCGCTTAAAGCTATCATTAGCGATGTAAACGCATCAGAAGAAGATCGTTGGAATGCGGTTCTTAAACTGCAATCTCTTCCACGTGATTCAAGTGCATCACGTCAGCGCAACCGTTGCAACCAAACTGGTCGTCCACACGGTTACCTACGTAAGTTCGGTCTAAGCCGTATTAAGGTTCGTGAAGCTTGCATGAAAGGCGAGATTCCGGGTCTTCGTAAGGCTAGCTGGTAATTGCCACTTAATCATTTGGAGTAAATCATATGAGCATGCAAGATCCGATTTCGGATATGCTGACCCGCGTTCGTAACGGTCAGGCAGCAAACAAAGTTGCTGTTAAAATGCCTTCTTCAAAGCTTAAAGTTGCAATTGCTGCACTACTAAAAGCTGAAGGTTACATCACTGATTTCGCTGTTGAAGGCGAAGTTAAACCTGAGCTTGAAGTTACTCTTAAGTACTTCCAAGCTAAACCAGTAATCGAGCAACTTAAACGTGTTTCTCGTCCAGGTCTACGTGTTTACAAGAAGAAAGATGAACTTCCTTCTGTAATGGGTGGTCTTGGTGTTGCTATCGTTTCAACTTCCAAGGGTCTTATGTCAGACCGTGCTGCACGTAAAGCAGGTCTTGGTGGTGAAATCATCTGCTACGTAGCGTAATAGGAGTAGAATATGTCTCGTGTTGCAAAAGCACCTGTCGCTATTCCAGCTGGCGTAGAGGTGAAACTAAACGGCCAAGAAATCACTGTAAAAGGTGCTAAAGGCGAACTATCTCGCGTTCTTAACGACGCAGTAGTTGTAGCTCAGGAAGAAAACAATCTTACTTTCGGTCCACGCGAAGGTGTAGTTAACGCATGGGCTCAAGCAGGTACTGCTCGCGCTCTAGTTAACAACATGGTTGTTGGCGTTACTGAAGGCTTTACTAAGAAGCTTACCCTTAAGGGTGTTGGTTACCGTGCTGCTATCAAAGGCAACGCTGTAGGTCTAACTCTAGGCTTCTCTCACCCTGTTGAGCATGAATTGCCAGAGGGTATTAAAGCTGAGTGTCCAAGCCAAACTGAAATCGTGATCACTGGTTGTGACAAACAACTTGTTGGTCAGGTTGCGGCTGACATTCGTTCTTACCGTGAGCCTGAACCTTACAAAGGTAAAGGTGTTCGTTACGCAGATGAAAATGTGCGTACTAAAGAAGCTAAGAAGAAGTAAGGTAACACTATGGATAAGAAAGCATCTCGCATCCGTCGTGCTACACGCGCACGTCGTAAGATTGCAGAACTGGGTGCAACTCGCCTAGTAGTACACCGTACTCCTCGTCACGTGTACGCTCAGGTTATTGCAGCTAACGGCTCTGAGGTTATCGCAGCAGCTTCTACTGTAGAAAAAGCGATCCGTGAGCAAGTTAAGAACACTGGTAACATCGATGCAGCTAAAGCAGTAGGTAAAGCTGTTGCTGAGCGCGCTCTTGAAAAAGGCGTAGAAGCAGTTGCATTTGATCGTTCTGGTTTCCAATACCACGGTCGAGTGGCGGCGCTAGCAGAATCTGCTCGCGAAGCTGGTCTGAAATTCTAAGGTAGGGTTGGAAGATGGCTAAAGAACAACAAGTTCAAGCGAATGATTTGCAAGAAAAGCTAATCGCAGTTAACCGCGTTTCTAAAACGGTTAAAGGTGGTCGAATCATGAGCTTTACTGCGCTAACAGTAGTTGGTGACGGTAACGGTCGTGTAGGTTTCGGTTACGGCAAAGCTCGTGAAGTACCTGCAGCGATCCAAAAAGCAATGGAAAAAGCTCGTCGTAACATGACTACGGTCGCGCTTAACGAAGGTACCCTTCACCACCCAGTGAAAGGTCGCCATTCGGGCTCTAAAGTTTACATGCAGCCTGCTGCTGAAGGTACTGGTGTTATCGCAGGTGGTGCGATGCGTGCAGTACTAGAAGTTGCTGGTGTACACAACGTTCTATCTAAAGCATACGGTTCTACGAACCCTATCAACATCGTTCGTGCTACGATCGATGCACTAGGTAGCATGAAGTCACCAGAGATGGTTGCTGCTAAACGTGGTCTAACTGTTGAATCTATTTCGGAGTAAGAACACCATGGCAACTATTAAAGTAACTCAAACTAAAAGCTCAATTGGTCGTCTACCTAAGCACAAAGCTACGCTTCGTGGTCTAGGTCTTCGTAAAATCAACCACACAGTAGAACTTGAAGATACTCCGTGCGTACGCGGTATGATCAACAAGGTTTACTACATGGTTAAAGTTGAGGAGTAATCAGAATGCGTTTGAATACTCTATCACCAGCTGCTGGTGCTAAGACTACTGCTAAACGTGTAGGTCGTGGTATCGGTTCTGGCCTAGGTAAAACTGGTGGCCGCGGCCACAAAGGTCAAAAGTCACGCTCTGGCGGCACTGTTCGTCCAGGTTTTGAAGGCGGTCAGATGCCTCTAAAACAACGTCTACCAAAATTCGGTTTCACTTCTCGTAAGAGCCTAGTGTCTGCTGAAGTTCGTCTAGCTGAGCTAGCGAAAGTAACTGGTGACGTAGTAGATCTAAACAGCCTTAAAGCTGCTAACGTTATCACTAAGAACATCGAATTCGTAAAAGTTGTTCTATCTGGTGAAATTAACAAAGCAGTGACTGTTAAAGGTCTACGTGTGACTAAAGGCGCTAAAGCTGCAATCGAAGCTGCAGGCGGTAAAATCGAGGAATAATCTCGAGGAACGAGGTACAGATGGCTAAGAAACCAGGACAAGATTTTCGTAGTGCTCAGAGCGGCTTAAGTGAACTAAAGTCGCGCTTATTATTCGTAATTGGTGCACTTTTAGTATTCCGAGCCGGCTCTTTCGTGCCGATTCCTGGTATTGACGCTGCTGTACTTGCCGATTTGTTCGAACAGCAAAAAGGTACCATCGTAGAAATGTTTAACATGTTCTCCGGTGGTGCTCTTGAGCGTGCATCTATATTAGCGTTGGGCATCATGCCGTATATTTCGGCATCTATTGTTGTCCAACTGCTAACTGTAGTTCATCCAGCGTTAGCTGAACTCAAAAAAGAGGGTGAAGCAGGCCGTCGTAAGATCAGCCAATACACACGCTACGGCACGCTTGTACTTGCAACATTCCAGGCTATAGGTATCGCAACAGGCCTACCGAACATGGTCGATAATCTGGTTGTTATCAACCAAACCATGTTTACGCTTATTGCTACCGTAAGTTTAGTAACCGGCACCATGTTCCTAATGTGGTTAGGTGAACAAATTACTGAGCGTGGAATTGGTAACGGTATTTCGTTACTTATCTTTGCAGGTATTGTTGCTGGATTGCCTTCTGCAATCGGTCAAACAATCGAGCAAGCGCGTCAAGGTGAATTGCATGTACTTCTTCTGTTGTTGATTGCTGTACTTGCTTTTGCAGTTATCTACTTCGTTGTTTTCATGGAGCGTGGTCAACGTCGAATCGTTGTAAACTACGCGAAGCGTCAACAAGGTCGTAAGGTATTTGCTGCACAAAGCACTCACTTGCCACTTAAAATTAATATGGCAGGTGTTATTCCAGCAATCTTTGCGTCAAGCATTATCCTGTTCCCAGGAACACTGGCTCAGTGGTTTGGTCAGAATGGTGAGAGCAGCGCGTTCGGTTGGTTAACTGACGTGTCTTTGGCTCTTAGCCCAGGTCAGCCTCTGTATGTAATGCTTTATGCAGCAGCGATAATTTTCTTCTGTTTCTTCTACACGGCGTTGGTATTCAACCCGCGTGAAACAGCAGATAACTTGAAGAAGTCAGGTGCATTCGTACCCGGCATCCGCCCAGGTGAGCAGACAGCTAAGTATATTGATAAAGTAATGACGCGTTTAACCCTTGCTGGTGCGCTTTACATTACCTTTATCTGTCTGATTCCGGAGTTCATGATGGTCGCGTGGAACGTACGTTTCTACTTCGGCGGTACATCGCTACTTATCGTAGTTGTTGTAATTATGGACTTTATGGCACAGGTACAGACTCATCTGATGTCTCAACAGTATGATTCTGTGTTGAAAAAGGCAAACCTAAAAGGCTACGGTCGTTAATTTAGGTTTCATTTACGGAGTTTAGCAATGAAAGTTCGTGCTTCCGTTAAAAAAATCTGCCGTAACTGTAAAGTTATCAAGCGTAACGGTGTCGTTCGCGTGATTTGCAGTGAGCCAAAGCACAAGCAGCGCCAAGGCTAATTAGCAGAAATTTTTACTTGAAATATAAGGTAGTGTCGAGTATATTCCTCGGCCTACCTTTTGCGTGCAAAAGAAGTAGTATTCCGCAGCGTATCCGAAACGGGCTTTGCTGCGGCTAATTCTTTTATGAAACACTAGGAGTGAATAATGGCCCGTATTGCAGGCATTAACATTCCTGATCAAAAACATGCTGTAATCGCACTAACTGCGATCTACGGCATCGGTAAGACTCGCTCTCAAGCTATCCTAGCTGAAGTGGGCATTGCTGAAGATGTTAAGATCAGTGAACTAACTGAAGAGCAGATCGATCAACTGCGTGATGGTGTAGCTAAGTACACTGTAGAAGGTGATCTACGTCGTGAAGTATCAATGAACATCAAGCGTCTTATGGACCTTGGCTGTTACCGTGGTCTTCGTCATCGTCGCAGTCTACCACTACGTGGACAGCGTACTAAAACCAATGCTCGCACCCGTAAGGGTCCGCGTAAGCCGATCAAGAAATAATCGGGAAGGTAGAGTACAATGGCTAAACAACCAACTCGCGCTCGTAAGCGCGTACGCAAGCAAGTTGCAGATGGCGTTGCGCACATCCATGCTTCTTTCAATAACACAATCGTAACTATTACTGACCGTCAAGGTAACGCTCTAGCATGGGCTACTGCAGGTGGTTCAGGTTTCCGTGGTTCTCGTAAGTCTACTCCGTTCGCTGCACAGGTTGCTGCTGAGCGTTGTGCTGAAATGGCTAAAGAGTACGGTCTAAAGAACTTGGAAGTTATGGTTAAGGGTCCAGGTCCAGGTCGTGAATCTACTGTTCGCGCACTGAACGCTGCTGGTTTCCGCATCACAAACATCGTTGATGCTACACCAATCCCTCATAACGGTTGTCGTCCACCTAAGAAACGTCGTGTATAACGTTTTTTAGATTACTGGAGAAAGATCATGGCAAGATATTTGGGTCCTAAGCTGAAGCTTAGCCGTCGCGAAGGTACTGACTTATTCCTTAAGTCTGGTGTACGCGCGATCGATACCAAGTGTAAAATTGATAACGCACCAGGTGTACACGGCGCTCGTCGCGGTCGTCTATCTGAGTATGGCGTTCAGCTTCGTGAGAAGCAAAAAGTTCGTCGTATGTACGGCGTTCTAGAAAAACAATTCCGTAACTACTACAAAGAAGCTGCTCGCCTAAAAGGCAACACTGGTGAAAACCTACTTCAGCTTCTTGAAGGTCGTCTTGATAACGTAGTTTACCGCATGGGCTTTGGTGCAACTCGCGCAGAAGCACGTCAGCTAGTTAGCCACAAAGCTATCCTAGTTAACGGTAAAGTTGTAAACGTTCCTTCTTTCAATGTTGCGGCTAATGACGTTGTTTCTATCCGCGAGAAAGCTAAACAGCAATCTCGTATCAAGGCTGCTCTAGAAGTTGCTGAACAACGTGAAAAACCAACTTGGATTGAAGTAGATGGTGGTAAGATGGAAGGTACGTTCAAGCGTCTGCCTGAGCGTTCAGATCTATCTGCTGACATCAACGAACAATTGATCGTCGAGCTTTACTCTAAGTAAGGTTTAAACTAAAGAGAGGACACAATGCAGGGTTCTGTAACAGAATTTCTTAAGCCACGTCTTGTTGACATCGAACAGGTTAGCACGACTCACGCAAAAGTAACTCTTGAGCCATTAGAGCGTGGTTTTGGCCATACTCTTGGTAATGCACTTCGCCGTATTCTTCTATCTTCTATGCCAGGTTGTGCTGTAACAGAAGTAGAAATCGAAGGCGTACTTCATGAGTACAGCACTAAAGAAGGCGTTCAAGAAGATATTCTTGAAATCCTACTTAACCTTAAAGGTCTTGCTGTACGCGTTGCCGAAGGCAAAGATGAAGTGTTCATTACTTTGAATAAATCAGGCTCGGGCCCTGTGGTTGCAGGTGACATCACCCATGATGGTGATGTAGAGATCGCTAACCCTGAACACGTAATTTGTCACCTAACAGATGACAACGCTGAGATCGCAATGCGTATCAAAGTTGAACGTGGTCGTGGTTATGTTCCAGCTTCGGCTCGTATCCATACTGAAGAAGATGAGCGTCCTATTGGTCGCCTACTGGTTGACGCTACGTACAGCCCAGTAGACAAGATTGCTTACTCTGTTGAAGCGGCTCGTGTAGAGCAGCGTACAGACCTAGACAAGCTTGTTATCGACATGGAAACGAACGGTACTCTAGACCCTGAGGAAGCAATCCGTCGTGCAGCTACTATCCTAGCTGAACAATTGGATGCGTTCGTAGATCTTCGTGATGTACGTGTACCTGAGGAGAAGGAAGAGAAGCCAGAATTCGATCCGATCCTACTGCGTCCTGTAGACGATCTTGAACTAACAGTTCGCTCTGCTAACTGTCTGAAAGCAGAAGCGATTCACTACATCGGTGATCTTGTACAGCGTACTGAGGTTGAGCTACTTAAAACGCCTAACCTTGGTAAAAAATCTCTTACTGAGATTAAAGACGTACTTGCATCACGTGGTCTTTCTCTTGGCATGCGCCTTGAGAACTGGCCACCAGCGTCTATCGCTGAAGATTAATCGATAATAGTTAGAAGGATTAGGTCATGCGCCATCGTAAGAGTGGTCGTCAACTCAACCGCAACAGCTCACATCGTAAAGCGATGTTTAGCAACATGGCTAGCTCTCTAGTACGTCATGAAGTTATCAAGACTACACTGCCAAAAGCAAAAGAGCTACGTCGCGTAGTTGAGCCTTTGATTACACTAGCTAAGACTGACAGCGTTGCTAACCGTCGTCTAGCATTTGCACGTACTCGTGACAACGAAGTAGTTGCAAAACTATTTAACGAACTAGGTCCACGTTTCGCTGCTCGTCAGGGCGGTTACACTCGTATCCTAAAAGCTGGCTTCCGTGCTGGTGACAAAGCTCCAATGGCTTACATTGAGCTTGTAGATCGCCCAGCTGCTGAAGAAGCTGCTGAGTAATCAGGTTCGTACGAACGAAAAAGCCGAGCATATGCTCGGCTTTTTTGTTTCTGGCAGACATAAACGTATCGGATTTATTTTCTAATGGAATGTTTGTTGCCGAAAAGTGCTTGAGATAGTCGCCCAACTATCGCGGTATAAAAAAGATTGACCTAGTGTGCCAACCCTTCAAATTTATCGCTACTCGCTACTCGCTACTCGCTACTCGCTACTCGCTACTCGCTACTCGCTACTCGCTACTCGCTACTCGCTACTCGCTACTGCCAAACAGCCCCTAAGCTATCCAGCAGTCCATTACTTGCTCCTTGGCTCTGCAGTGCGCTGATAATAATTGGAGCAAAGGTAGAGATGAGCGATGGGTCCATGCCTAATGCTGAGAATGCACTTTTAACTGTTTCATTATTGGCAATCATTGCTGTTAAGCCGCTTGATTGTAGAGAGTCAAAACCAGATATCAACCCCGCCATTTCATTGCTTTGACTGCTATTAAGCGAGTTTTGCGCCAGCGCTAACATTGAGCCTAGACCGCCAATGGCTTGTTCAGAAGAAATGTTGGCACTATTTTGCAGTGTAGAAACTAAATCGGTGCTGCCTCTATTTTGTGAAGACCATGTCTGAACCGCGCCCATTAAAGCGGCATTTGCTAAGCTGCTGTAGGCATTATCACTGCCTGCGTTGGTGTTGCTACCTGATTTAGTTTGGCATCCCATTAACGCCATGCTCACGATCGCTACCAGTACAATTTTCTTATTTATCTTCTTTCCTTAATAAAACGAGATCATTGATAGATCTGTCGAATAAGTATCATACATAAAAAACGGCGACACAATGGCCGCCGTTTTGTTCGCTTTAATTTGCTGGAAATTAAAGGATATCTAGTAGTTCTACTTCAAATACTAGAGCTGCAAATGGTGGAATTGCAGCGCCAGCGCCACGTTCACCGTATGCAAGATCTTGTGGGATGTATAGTTTCCACTTTGAACCAACAGGCATCAGTTGTAGTGCTTCAACCCAACCTTTGATAACGCCAGTCACTGGGAACTCAGCTGGTTGACCGCGAGATACTGAGCTGTCGAAAACGGTACCGTCAGTTAGCTCACCGTGGTAGTGAACGCGAACTTGCTTGTCTGAAGTTGGGATTTCACCAGTACCTTCAGTGATCACTTCGTATTGAAGACCAGATTCAAGAACCGTTACTTCTGGACGTAGAGCGTTATCTTTTAGGAACGCTTCGCCGTCTGCAGCAGCTGCCTTTGCTGCTTCTTGGCGTGCAGCTTCAACACGAGTGTGTAGCTCTTGAAGAGCGTTGTTGATCTCGTCGATTTCGATAGCTGGTTGCTCACCAACTAGTGCTGTAGCGATACCGGCAGCGATGGCGTCTACGTTTAGACCTTCTAGACCAGAACCAGCAAGTTGCTGACCCATCTGTAGACCGATACCGTAGCTAGCTTTTTGCTCTACAGTGTCAAATTTAACTTCAGACATGATGTCTCTCTTTGTATGGTGTATAAAGCAGTAAAGGATACCAGTAATGGCGCTATGATGAAACGGTCGTTCCCATATAGTCTGTCGAGTAGGGGAATGTGAGATTAAGATCGACTTTCTATGACTTGATAGCAAGTTTTGACCCAGCGATTACTTTGTTGAGCGAAAATTCCTATACTCATGGGGGCTTGGTTTTTTATACTTAGAGCGAAACCCGTTTGGAGACAAGGTGCGATGAATCGCAGAAAAAAGAAAAAACAGCAGCAAGTTGATTACGTTGATGTAGTGAAGAAAAAGTTTAGTGCTATTGATTGGCTCAAACTAAAGGGTGCAGTCCTACAACGCTGGAACCTGCTTCCTAAACTTCACCAACGTGGTTTAATGATCTTAGTGCCTGTCTTGCTGGTTTTATTGGTGATTCCGTTACCCGATTCGACGGGTGGTACTAAATTACAAACCTCGCCAGTCCAACGAGTCGAGATTGACATTGATACACGTAGTTTGAGCGAGCAACAAAGCAGACAGCAGCAATCACTGGCTTCTGACACTTGGAAGGAGTATCAGGTTAAGAGTGGTGATACATTGGCGCAAGTGTTTCGCAGCAATGGTTTAGCAATGGCGGATCTCAACGCTTTAGTAAAAGTAGAAGGTGCGGACAAACCTCTAAGCCAAATTAAGCAAGGGCAGCTTGTCCGCTTTAAGTTAGCGGAGAATGGGCAATTGGATATCCTTCAACTCGAAAAGAACAATCAGTCTGTTATGTTCTTCCGTCTTTCTGACGGTGGCTTTGGTCGCAGTAAGTAACTCATCCTTCCGCTTTTTATCAGTGTTTGCCACGGGGCAAGGGGTAGCATAATCATGGTTATCCCTATCACTGTCAGCCAGTCTGGCACTTCGTCAAAATAAACCACGCCAATAATAACGACGAATACTAACCCTGAATTTTCTGCTACAGAAATCTGGCTTGCTGGCGCTCGTCGATAAGCCATGACCGCCAATCCGTTGTAACTCAAAATTAATCCAGCACTTGCCAAAATCAGCATGATTTGCTGATAGGTTATCGGCGCCCAGTAAATCAAGGCTAATACCGATGAGAGAGGCAGAGATAGCAATGATGTCCAAAATAACGTGCTGATGATGGTCTGTTCCGCCGGTAATTTACGCGCAGTGACGTTGAAGAGTGCCAGAGTTAACGTTGTTCCTAAGGCAAACGTCGCCGCCCAATGAAATTCTGAAGGCCTGAGAACCACTAATACACCGACAAAACCGAACAGTGATGCGGCCGCACGCGTCCAAGCGATTTTCTCTCCTAGAAGCAATACAGCTAGCGGTAGCATCAATAAAGGGGCGGCATAAAAGACTGCGTTTGCCGTCGCTAGGGTCAGGTGAGTGATGGCAATGACCATGCATCCACTGCCAATCAATATCAGTTGTGCACGGAATAAGTTGAGACCTGGGCTATAGAGCTTTTTCTGAGTCGGCTTTTGTTGCCACCAAAAGGGAAAGATCACTAAAGTTGAAAGCAGTTGGCGAACGAAAACATACTGGAAGGTAGACACATCACCATCCAGTAATTTTACTGCGACATCAGACAAAGATGCCGCTAAGTTGCCTACGATAAGCAGGAGGATCGCGACATAGGTCGCTGAAGCTGCCACGTCTATTTGTCCAACTTCATATCAATATGTGGGATATCGTCTTCAAGATACATATCTGAGGTTTGGACAAAGCCATGTTGCTGATAAAAGTCAGCCAGATGCTCTTGTGCACCAATCTCTATTTTCTCTCCTGGCCACAAAGATTCACACCCAGCCAATGCTTGCTTGAGTAACTGATGGCCAAGCCCGCCACCTCTATGGCTTGCTAAGGTAGCAACGCGTCCAATGCTGACACTTGGATAGCTTAATCCCTTCGGTATCAACCGAGCGCACGCAACCAACAGCCCATCTTTATAACCAAGTAGATGATATACACCCTCTTGATGATCTTTGTCATCCAGCTCGGGGTATGGGCATGTTTGCTCAACGACAAATACATCCACTCTGAGTTTAAGTAGTTGATAAAGCTGAGTGGTTGTCAGCTGTGAAAAGGGAGTTAGTAGCCAAGTGACCATAGGTGTTTTGCCTTGTTGATATCTGTTAAGGCGAATGTAGCAACTCAATCGCTTGGCGACATTAACAATTGTTAATTTTGGTGGCGATTTTTGATACGACTCAAGCTGATTGGTGTGATGCCTAGGTAAGCAGCGACTTGATAGTCATTGAGCCGTTCAAGCAATTCGGGGTAATGCTGGCAGAAAAGTTGGTAACGTTCCTCCGGGCTGTAGAGCAGCATAAATCGTTCTTTGTTTTCTTTATACATTAACTGAGTTTCGAGCAGCTTTAGGTAAATGCTGTGTTTTTCATCTCGCCACTGACGGAGGGCGGCAATAGGGAGAGAAATCATGGTGCAGGGCGTAAGAGATTCGAGTAGATAAGGTGAGGCCTGCTGTTTGATTAGGCTTTCAAAACCGATAAGCCAGTCATTTTCCCAATAGAACTCTTTGCTGAACTCTTTGCCTTTTTCCGTCAAGTAACATGAATGACAGATACCTGATACGAGAAAATAGATCTCTTCTGCCACCTGCCCTTGATGTAGCAGGATATGACGGGTCGGCAGCTCAAGTTGTCGTGCTGACAGAATCAGTTGATCAACTTCTTGGCTGGTAAATCCATTGTGGGTCAATTGCTGTCGAAAGTTTTCAAACATGGCGTGTTTATCTTTGAATGGGATAGGTAGAGATTCTAGCGCACTTCCCCAACTCGCTACCATTGACCTGTGATGAAAAAAAAGCCGCAACGAACAGTGCGGCTTTGTTTCAATGGAAAAGAGGGTTATTTCTGAAGGTCGATTTGATAAACCGCGAAACCTACATCATCAGTGCCGATGCGTTTCATTGGATACTGGCCTTTTTCTTCGATGAACTTCGCCGCCTTATCACTTGGTGAAGTCTCAAAACGGATGTCCAGTTTCTTATCTGACTTAATTGGTGCAAATGACCAGTTGTTGTCTGCGCTTGGCGTGAATTCACCTTTTTCGTTGCTTACGCGAGTAATGTAAGCCGCGATTACTGAACGGTTTTCATCTGGTGAGTCAAACGCGACAAAATCAGAGCCTGTGCCAGGGAACTTATTGCTGTATGCACGGTAGTTGTTTGTCGCGATGATGAAGTCTTGCTTCATATCGATTGGCTTACCTTGATAAGTAAGATTAACAATACGTTCAGCACCTTCGTTGATCACCTTGCAGTCGCCGTCATATTTCGCCGGCTTAGTGACATCAATTTGATAGTTCAGGCCATCAATAACATCGAAGTTGTAGGTACGGAAACCATCCCAGTCAATCAGACTTTGTGGCTCAGTGCTGTTGATATCAATTTGCTTAAACTGACCCGCTGTACACTCTAACCACTCTTTCACTTCAGTGCCGGTTACTTTCATCGCCACGAGAGTGTTCGGGTATAGGTAAAGGTCTGCTGCGTTACGGAAAGTCAACTGACCAGATTCGACTTCAGTGAAGTTACCCGGATCATTTTTACGACCGCCAGCTTTAAATGGTGCAGCAGCAGAAAGAACAGGAATGTCTGCTAGGTCAGGATCGCCTTGGATAAAGCGCTCAACGTAATCCTTTTGTGCAAGGTTAACAATTTGTACTGTTGGATCGTCTTGTACTAATGCTAAGAAGCTGTACATCACGTCGTTAGCTTTACCGATTGGCTGGTTAACGAAATCGCGAGTCCCTTTGTGGTCAGCTTCAAGCGCTTTAACCATCTCAGCATCTGCTTCTGCAAGTGAAGTTTTTGTTTTCTTGTCGTAGATCGGACGAGCTTCAGTTTGGCCTTTTACAACCGTCCATTTACCGTCTTTTTCTTTCAGTTCAAGATCAATGACACCAACGTGGCTACCCCAGCGACCTGGCATAACTGCAGCTACACCATTGATGGTACCGTTTGTGTTATCAATACCTGGAATGTTATCGAAGCCTTTTCCTGGGAATACAGCATGAGAGTGACCAAAAGCAATCGCGTCGATACCATCTACTTGAGAAAGGTAGTAAGTAGAGTTTTCTGCACCTACTTTATGTGGGTCTGAAGATACGCCAGAGTGCGGAATCGCAACGATGACGTCGGCACCTTCAGCTTTCATTTGAGGCACTAGCTTATCAGCCGTTTCTTTGATGTCTTTAGCGAAGACTTTGCCTTCTAGGTTTTTCTTATCCCACACCATGATTTGCGGTGGAACAAAGCCGATGTAACCCACTTTGATTTCGTGTTCTACGCCATCAACGTCTTTAAATGTATGAGATTTAATGATGTATGGTTTGAAGTAATGCTCGCCAGTTTTCTTGTCGAATACGTTTGCGCTGACATAAGGGAAATCAGCGTCGTTGATAGTTTCTGCAAGGAACTCTAAACCGTAGTTAAACTCATGATTACCAATGTTACCCACATCGTAATTCAACTGGTTCATCGCTTTGTATACTGGGTGTACCTCGCCTTTTTCAATGCCTTTCGCTGCCATATAGTCTCCCATAGGGCTGCCTTGAATTAGGTCACCATTATCAACAAGTACACTGTTTTCTACTTCGGCACGAGCTTGTTTAACCAGAGTAGCAGTGCGAGTAAGACCAATCTGTTGCGATGGCTTGTCTTTGTAGTAGTCATAGTCCATGACGTTAGTGTGAATATCAGTCGTTTCGACAATACGAAGTTTGATCGTATCTGCCATTACTGGACCAGCCATGGCCAACATACCACCAAGTACTGCAAGAGACAGGGGGTTCACTGCTGCTTTCATTTTTTAAGCTCCGATAGCGTTAAATAAGACCCGTCTAATTTAACAAAATGAAGTGAAACAATTGTTTCACTAGGTAATTAATTGTGATCTAGAGCAGTTATGTATTGGTGTTATGCAAAGAATCTCTCAAAATTCGATAAAGGGAATATGGTACGGTTTATTGTTCTTATCAGAAATTGATATAAAAAATGAAATTTTAGAATTTCAGGTAATAAAGATACAGATACATAATGCTTCCATAGACATTGAAGGATGACATTATGGCTCGCAAGGAAACCGTTTCTCAATTCCCTTTGAACGCTCAACGTGCACAGCGTAGCAATCAGATGGATTTAAATACTTTTGGTCGCAGCGTGCTCGGTAAAGGTGAAGTAGCACTTATCGGTGCAGGCCCTGGTGACGTAGAGTTGCTAACGCTGAAGGCAATGCGTTTCTTACAGCAAGCGGATGTCGTGCTATACGACTATCTTGTTTCTGAAGACATTATGTCTCTCCTTCCTAGTGACACGATTACGGTGTGTGTTGGTAAGCGCGCTGGCCACCATAGTGTCCCTCAAGAAAAAACCAATCAGCTATTGGTGGACTTTGCTAAACAAGGTCACCGTGTCGCTCGCATCAAGGGCGGTGATCCGTTTATTTTTGGCCGCGGTGGTGAAGAGCTTGAAGTATTGGCGGACGCTGGAGTTTCTTTTCATGTTGTTCCTGGTATTACCGCCGCAGCGGGTGCGACAGCTTATGCGGGCATACCGTTAACCCATAGAGATTACGCTCAATCAGCAATGTTTATAACAGGGCATTTGAAAGCAGAAAGTGACCAGATGGACTGGTCTACGTTGGCTCGCGGCAACCAAACGCTGGTGATCTATATGGGCTTAATGAAGTCTGACTATATTGAGCATCAGTTGATTGAGCACGGCCGTAGCCCTGAGACTCCAATCGCCATTATTGAGCGTGGGACTCAGTCAACCCAAAGAATATTCAAAGGTCAGCTATCTCAACTGGCTGAACTTGCAAAAGACGCGCAATCGCCGTCTCTCATCGTCATTGGTGAAGTGGTGTCACTGTCAGACAAGCTGGCGTGGTTCACTCCACAGCCTAGCGTACAACAGCGCCAATTCGCATAACTCATTATTTGATTAGTCAGAAGCTCGTATTGAGCCGTAAAGGAAGCACTAACATGGACCAAGAACGTTTAACCCACCTCAAGCAACTCGAAGCGGAGAGTATTCATATCATCCGTGAAGTGGCGGCTGAGTTTGATAACCCAGTGATGATGTACTCGATCGGTAAAGATTCGTCGGTAATGTTGCATCTCGCTCGCAAAGCTTTCTACCCAGGAAAGATCCCGTTCCCGCTGCTGCACGTGGATACTGACTGGAAATTTAAAGAGATGATTGAGTTTCGTGATCGTACGGCTGAAAAGTATGGTTTTGAGCTTTTGGTGCATAAGAACCCTGAAGGTTTAGCGATGGGATGTAGTCCGTTTACGCACGGCTCATCTAAGCATACCGATATTATGAAAACACAAGGCCTGAAACAGGCTCTGAATAAATATGGTTTTGATGCGGCTTTTGGTGGAGCTCGTCGAGATGAAGAGAAATCACGTGCTAAAGAGCGTGTCTATTCGTTCCGCGATAAGAACCACACTTGGGATCCAAAGAATCAACGTCCAGAGTTATGGCGTACTTACAACGGTCAGATCAACAAAGGTGAAAGCATTCGTGTCTTCCCGCTATCGAACTGGACTGAACTGGATATCTGGCAATACATCTACTTGGAGAACATCGACATTGTTCCGCTGTATCTAGCAGAAAAGCGTCCTGTTGTTGAGCGTGATGGCATGCTGATCATGGTGGATGATGATCGTATGAAGTTAGAGCCGGGAGAAGTGATTGAAGAGAAGAGCGTACGTTTCCGTACTCTTGGCTGCTACCCGCTTACGGGGGCGATTGAGTCAGATGCGAATACGTTAACTGGCATTATTGAAGAGATGTTGGTGGCAACATCGAGTGAACGTCAAGGCCGCGCGATCGACCACGATCAGTCTGGATCGATGGAACTGAAAAAACGTCAAGGCTACTTCTAATTTAGGATCTAAGGAAAGAAACATGAACAGCGTAGTAGAAGCTCAATTAGAAGAGCTAGGTATCGAAGGTTACCTTACACAGCATCAATACAAATCACTGCTTAGATTCCTTACCTGTGGATCAGTAGATGATGGCAAAAGTACTTTAATCGGCCGATTACTGCATGACTCAAAGCAGATCTATGAAGATCAGTTAGCGGCCGTACATAACGACAGTCAACGTGTGGGCACAACTGGCGAGCGTCCTGACCTAGCGTTGTTGGTCGATGGATTACAGGCAGAGCGAGAGCAGGGGATCACGATTGATGTCGCGTACCGTTACTTCTCTACCCAAAAACGTAAGTTCATCATTGCCGACACCCCGGGGCATGAACAGTACACACGCAATATGGCAACAGGGGCATCAACGTGTGATCTGGCGGTGATCTTAATTGACGCACGTAAAGGTGTGTTGGATCAAACTCGTCGTCATTCGTTTATCTCAAATCTATTGGGTTTAAAACACTTTGTTGTTGCCGTGAACAAAATGGATCTTGTCGACTACTCACAGCAACGATTTGAACAGATCCGCGACGAATATTTGGAGTTTTCTAAGAATCTACAGGGTGAAATCGATATTCAGATTTTACCGCTGTCGGCTTTAGAGGGTGACAATGTTGTAGATGCAAGTGAGAACTTGAGTTGGTTCGAAGGTCCATCTTTGCTTGAGATCCTTGAAACGGTAAACGTTGATCGTGACAAGGCCGTTGGTGAGTTCCGTTTCCCAGTCCAGTATGTGAATCGACCAAACCTAGATTTCCGTGGTTTCTCTGGCACGATTGCGTCAGGTTCTATCAACGTTGGTGATGAGGTTAAGGCGTTACCTTCAGGCAAAACATCGAAAGTTGCTCGTATTGTGACTTTTGATGGCGACCTAGAGCAGGCACAAGCTGGACTGGCAGTGACGCTCACTTTGGAAGACGAAATTGATGTTAGCCGTGGTGATCTAATTGTTCTAGAAAAGGCGCAGATTGAATCGAGTAACCATCTCCTAGCTGATGTGGTTTGGATGACAGAGCAACCGCTTCAGCCGGGGCGTGAGTATGACATCAAGATTGCTGGCAAGAAAACAGTGGGTCGTGTTGAGTCCATTCGTCATCAGTATGACATCAATAACCTTTCAACCCATAGTGCGGTTGAATTACCACTCAACGGTATCGGTTTGTGTGAATGGACGCTGACTGAGTCAGTGGCACTCGATAGCTACACCTCATGCCAAGATACTGGTGGGTTTATCATTATTGACCGCTTAACCAATGTGACAGTTGGTGCTGGCTTGGTACGTGAAAGCTTGACTCAGGTGGAAACGAAAGTCGGTGATTTCTCTGCATTTGAGATCGAACTTAACGCGTTAATCCGCAAGCATTTCCCACACTGGGAATCAAAAGATATCAGTCAGTTACTTAAGTAACCGTCTTACTGGTAGGGAAGTAATATGTGGCAACAAGGATTTGTGTTAGCAATATTATTAGGCATAGTAACCTGCCTGTTGGCTACGCGGATTAAACCGAGTTATATCTTCGCAGGTGCAGCATTCATTGCTTTTCTTGGCGGAATGATTGAGCTCGGTGATGTTGCCACGAATTTTACTAACTCTTCTCTACTGACTTTGGTGCTGCTGATTTTGGCTTCAGCAGCATTGGAGAAAACGCGTTTGGTGAGTTGGGTCAGTCGTTCATTGTCTAATGGTCGTCTAGCCACTGTGGTTGCAAAACTTGGAATTTCAACCGCGTTACTCTCTTCATTTACCAATAACACCGCAGTGGTAGTATCTCTGATTGGTGCCATTAAGCGCAATCAGCAGCATGCCCCATCTAAACTGTTGATCCCTCTCTCTTATGCGGCGATTTTGGGTGGTACGCTCACTTTGATCGGTACATCCACAAACTTGATCATCAATAGCTTTGTTGAAGATGCCGGTTTGCCGAGTTTAGGTTTTTTTGCCCCCACGTTGATCGGTTTGTCTGTGCTGCTTGGTGGCTTGATGATCTTGATCCCCATGAGTTACTTTCTGCCTGATTATGAAGATCATACACAGGATGAGCTGCCTTATTTCTTAGAAGCGCGCGTCGAGCCTGGTTCGCCGCTAGTTGGACGGAGCATCAGTGAAAACAACCTACGTGCGTTACGTAAGTTGTTCTTGGCTGAAGTGGTTCGTGATGGTCAGACTATGCCTTCGGTCGAACCTGATTTTGTCCTTCAAGCTCGTGACCGATTGTTGTTTTGTGGTGATATCGAAAGTGTCGCCACTTTACAGGAGATTCAAGGTTTAACCCTATTTGGTCAACACCACCTTAATGGACAAGGGTTTGTTGAAGTCGTTGTCAGCTCTTCGGCCAGTTTCTGTAATAAGACGCTGAAATCGAGTCATTTTAGAGATCGATTTGATGCAGTAGTGGTAGCTATTCGTCGTGGCCACGAGCGTTTGCAAGGTGGCTTGGGGAATATCACTCTAAATGCAGGGGATACCTTAGTACTTGTTCCTGGTAAGCGTTTTGAACAAGAGAGACAAGCCCATCGCAAAGAGTTTGTGTTGATCAATGCGCTTGGTTCAAGTGCTCGTCTAGACACGAATAAATCGACTTGTGTGTTATTGGGTTTTGCTGGTGTCATATCCTTAGCTTTGCTTGACTTGTTTCCATTGATAAAAGGTTTGTCCGTCTTTCTTTTAGCGGCGCTCTTTTCTGGCGTCATCCAACTTGCCGAATTGCGTAGACGCTTTCCCATCGATATTGTTGTGATCGTTGGTTCGGCGCTGTCAATCGCACAACTGATGTTGTCATCCGGTTTATCGGTCAGTTTGGGTCAGATGTTTATTGAAGGATTCAATGGGTGGGGAGTCTTTGGTGCTTTGGTTGCGACTTACTTGCTTACTCTTATTTTAACTGAACTTGTTACTAACAATGCTGCGGCCGCATTAGCATTTCCAATTGGTTACAGTATGGCTTTGGGCTACGGGGTCGATCCTATGCCATTTATTATGGCGGTGTTGTTTGGTGCAAGTGCGAGCTTTATTTCACCCTACGGTTATCAAACTAACCTTTTGGTTTATAGCGTAGGAAATTACAAAATTACTGATTATGTTCGAGTGGGAATTCCTTTATCGATTGTTTACTCCGTGTTGGTGTTAACGCTGATTCCACTCTTCTTTCCGTTTTAAAAGGACTCAATTATGACTACGGAAACACCGACTAAAGACGAAAATGTTGTTTGGCATCATCACTCGATTGACAAAGAATTTCGCGCCAAACTCAAAAGACAGCAACCCGTTGTGCTTTGGTTTACTGGCTTGTCTGGCGCAGGTAAGTCGACCGTCGCAGGTGCTCTAGAAACGCGTTTGGCTGAATTGGGGCATCACACTTACTTGTTAGATGGAGACAATGTTCGTCATGGTTTGTGTAGTGATCTCGGGTTCTCTGAGCAAGATCGCCGTGAAAACATCCGTCGCATCGGTGAATTGGCTAAGCTGATGGCGGATGCTGGTTTGATCGTCTTGTCCGCTTTTATTTCTCCTCATCGTGCAGAGAGGCAGTTGGTACGTGAAATGCTGCCAGAGGACGAGTTTTTAGAAGTGTTCGTCAATACTTCATTGGAAGTGTGTGAACAAAGGGATCCTAAAGGTCTGTATAAAAAAGCGCGTGCAGGGGAGATTACTAATTTTACTGGTATCGATTCTGAGTATGAAGCACCACTCAATCCAGAAATTGATCTTCGGGCTGGTGAGAAGTCAATTGATGAGCTGGTTGATGACTGCTTACAAGTATTGAAAGCCCGTAAGGTGATTGCATAAATAAAAAACGCTTCTCTAGAGAAGCGTTTTTTATTTGTTTATCTGTTAAGGGTTATTCAAAACAGATCTCAATAAATGCGTTACCCCATTGAGAAGTGAACGGCATGATAATGATAGAACCTTCGCACTTGTGACGGATGGTGTGGCCTTTACCAGAGACAACGACAGGCGTCGCCATATCAAAATCAAAACCACTTTCGGCTAGGATACGTTTTGCACCACCCGTCACCATGTTAGTGATTTCACCCACCATGTCTGTCACTTCATCGTTCAGCCCATTAGGGCGTTCACCAAGCATATTCTGCATAATTTCAAGAGCGAGGTTTTCATCGAAAGTAATCGACATAGAACCGCGGCTTTGCGGACCTACCATCCCGATTAAACCTGAAACATCTCCACGTGCAATTTCATCTTTTTTGACACGAGGTTTCTGTGGCTTCAATTCCAGTGAAGCCATCGTTTTCAAAACATTCATCAATGAAGCTAAAAACGGGTTTACAAATTCAGCGCGCATAATCTTCTTCTATATCTTATTTCGCTTTGTCAGAGGCACATGACTGACAAATACCATGTGATTCAATAACGTGATTGTTGATGGAAAAACCATGTAATTCCGCATTCTTCTTTAGCAAGGCTACCAAACTATCATCTTGCAGTTCAATAACGTTGCTGCATCTGTCGCAAATCAAAAGATGCGAGTGATGCTTATGGGCATTGCAGGAGCAGCATTGAATATAGCTGTTGGTTGATTCAACACGGTGGATGAATCCCTGTTCGAGCAAAAAGTCCAAGGCTCGATACACAGTAGGTGGTTTGGCCTGGGGTTCACTTACTTTTAACTCGTCTAAAAGCTCATAAGCACTTGCAGCCTTTGGACTTGAGCAAATCAGCTCAAACACTCTTTTGCGTTGGGCGGTAAGCCTTACGCCTCTGGCTGCACATATATCTTCTATTTGCTTTACTAACTGCTGGTCCAAACTTATCACCGTTACCAATGGACATTTTTAATAATATACCATTTCTTGCGGTTTATCGTCGCTCTGTAGGTAATATCAATTCGCTATGTCAGCAGGTTACTTATTCGAAGGATGAATAGTAGTAGCCTGACTTTAATGGCATAAGTTACATTATCTACAATAAAAACGATACAAATTACAGCATTTTACTCACTTCTCATCGCAGGCTTGTGTCCAAGATCTGTAAACCGCGCTCAAAATCAAATTCTTCCAGTGCCTTAGTCAGCTCAGAGAGCTGGTTTCGCGACAAACCAATTTGCTGCCCAGATTGCAGTCCATTGATGATAGAAATTAACACGCTACCTCGTTAGTTTTATTTTTTATTGACTGTATTGACAATATGGAGATGGTTTCACATATTTATATCAGCTTTGATTCATCAACAGAGGCTAGGTTGAGACTTATGGATAGATCAAACTTAAGGACGTTGGTCGATAGCATTCATGCTGAAATCAGTAACGATAGGCTACACGGATTACACCGAACCAGTGTAGCATTGGAAGAAGCGATGACTGAATCAGACCGTAGAGAGCTTGTGCAGTATTTTAACTATTTCTCGGTTTGTACGTTCACTGACAACGAATTGATCTTGGAGTATCCCAGTCTTACACTATAAAAATGTTGGCTAACCGAAGGGTTGGCCTTTTTTATTTCGACACAGTGTTGATCCAATCACTACGTCATGGTGGCATGCTCTTATACACTTTAATTGGTATGGCTAGACGACGAAAACGCATAAGCAAGTACTGCAAATGTAAAGGGCGAAAGGCTAATGGGCAGCTTAAGAAAGGCTATACTATTAAAAAGGAAGGGTCGTTAGAGCCTAGGGGGCTATCAACATGGGAAAATAGTCCCACTGCAGGTAGATATTGGTGCGAGGCTCTAGGGGAGAAGTTATAGTCATATTTAAACGATATTGAACTCACATACATCTAGTGATTTACGAACGCGCTTGCCCGCACAGATAATCCCGAGGCCCTGCTCAGCTACTTCAAATCGATCTATTGTTGGTGCGCCAGTAGCGGGGGTTGCTGGTCCTAAAAAATCATGCTGCTTCGGGAGATATTACAAAACAGGCCTCTAACTCGTTTAACAATTCAAAAGTATTGATGTACTGTACACCGAATGCTTCACATATATTTGGTATCAGTATTTTCTTTTTAATCTTACGATCTAGCTTTTCGTGAGTAACAATAGTGGCTTTTGTTGCTATTGCTTTAGCAATAAGCCAAGGGTCTGCACCTCGCAGAAACTCTTCATGGGTTCCAGGGCGCATGTCTTGAAGTGACATGACGTGGTTAACTACGTCCACAAAAGCTAACTGAGTTTCTTCATCATCTATCGAGGCAAAAATATGATAGTGATCCTTTGCCCATGTAGATAGGTCATCATTGCCCGCAACTAGCTCTGTTTTTACAAAATCTATACTAGACACACCAAACTTGATATTAGAATCCAATATCCACTGCCAATATCCAGGGCAAATAGTCATTGAATAGTATCTGTTTTTTGCTTCGATGAAAGTGTTAGCGTCTAGCAGGTAGTTCATAGGCTAAGTGTACTCGCATATGTTTTTATTTTGTTTGGCTTGATGCCTAGCAATTGACCAGCATCCCTTAGCAGCATTCTGCCGCTTAACGCTTCAGCTACTACTGCACTAGAGAATAAGTGGCTGTTTTTAGCGCCAGCGTTTCTGTTGAAATCACCGCTACCCCCACCTTTTTTATCTCGAAAGGCTTTTATTACAGAGTTATAGAAACTCCAGTATTGTTTTTTAGTTATGTAACCGAATCCAAGAGCTTTTCTAGCAACAACAATTTTACTTACATGAAATGTTGTAGATACCTGCGTAAGATTTGTATCTAGTGGAGAGTTATTATTCCATATGGCTTCAAAGTCTTCGCTTGGAACTAAAAATTCACTAGCGACAGAGTTGCAGAACATTTCTTCATTTTGAGCGTCACTTTCTTTAGTGTCAGAAACACCAGAGCTACCAATCCAAAGATGGGCTAATTCATGAATTAGGGTAAAGAGTCTCGCAGCAGGAGCGTCAGAGCTGTTTATAAAAACAACAGGAGCTAGCTCGTCACAAAGAGCAAAGCCTCTGAATTCACTTACTTCAAGCTTTCTATGAGTATTGTTCCCTACAATGCCACTTCGCATAACCAAGATTCGAGCATTCTCTGCACCTTGAATAAGCTCGGTATAATACTGCTCCCAACCACCTTTGTTAGGTATTGGAACATTAATAACATTTCTTATATCTTGCGCGACTTCCTTGATAGAGCTTTTAGTTGTGAAGCGACCAACAAAAGGAAGTGTTTCTTCACCCATTTGTTTTAAGTAATCGCGATACCATTCTTGCTTAAGCATAACTTGCTTAATAACGTCTCGCATTTCCAAAGATATCTCTGGGATGTCTCTGTCGCCAACCGTTCGTAAATCAGGGATAGGTAGTTCTTCATATGGTGGGTTTGCCAAAAACAAATATCCGAAGGGGACACTCGTGATTTGAGCTAGCTTTTGAGCTTGGCCAAATGTAGGTTGATCTTCCCCATTCTCCCAGATAGCAATCTTTTCGACTTTCTTAACCCCTAGTTTTTTAGCAAGCACGTCATCGCTTAGGCCAGCTCTTTGCCGTGCCCAAGTTAACATGTAGGGGTTAATTAACGCTTTATTTGCCATCTCTAAATTCAATAAACCTTATACTTTAAATTGTCGCTCATTATACACGCAGTGGAATAATCAGCTAACTAAATTGCTTTCAGTTGTGATGAATTCCCTCTAATCTTTATTTTAGTCGTATATGTCATTTTTTATGCAATAGTTCGGGCTGAAGTTGTGTAAACTTGCCAAAGTATATTGAGGTTTCTATGTCCAGTTACCTGAGCAACTTCTTCAATTGAATACTCTTTTTCAAATAGTCGGCTCGCGCCTTCCCTTCTGAGGTCGTGATAGCGCAAATCTTCGATACCTAGTTCATTGCGCACACGTTGAAAACCTGCGGTAACGCTCCGCGCGTTGTAAGGGAAGATGCGTTCTCCCTGCTTAGGTTGCCTCTTAGCAATATCGAAGGACTCACCGAGCAAGGGAACAAGCATATGGTTGCCTGCTTTTTTCCTGAATGTTTTCTCTTCTGTGTGTATAATCGCGGATTCTGTTTTGACCACGATGCTCACTGTTTAGCGAGACTCACCTTATGAAACCTGACAATACTAGTAAATACGCGGCTAACCGCTTTTCCATTGCACCCATGCTCGATTGGACGGATCGACACTGCCGTTACTTCCACCGCTTGTTGACTAACGAGACTCTGCTTTATACAGAGATGGTCACCACGGGGGCAATTATTCATGGTAAAGGTGACTTCTTAGCATATAACCAGGAAGAGCATCCAGTTGCCCTGCAATTAGGCGGTTCAAATCCTAAGGACTTGGCTACTTGCGCTAAACTGGCGGCAGAGCGTGGCTACGATGAGATTAACTTAAACGTTGGCTGTCCATCTGACCGTGTACAGAATGGCCGCTTTGGTGCTTGTCTAATGGGCGAGCCTCAGTTGGTGGCAGACTGTGTTGCAGCTATGCGTGATGTGGTTGATGTACCTGTAACAGTAAAGACCCGTATTGGTATTGATGATCAAGATTCGTATGAATTCCTGACAGACTTTGTTTCGATCGTCTCAGAGAAAGGCGGTTGTGAGCAATTTACTATCCATGCCCGTAAAGCTTGGCTTTCTGGCCTTAGTCCAAAAGAGAACCGTGAGATCCCACCACTGGACTACCCACGCGCATATCAACTAAAGAAAGACTTCTCTCATTTAGTGTTCGCTGTGAATGGTGGCGTTAAAACTCTGCAAGAGACTAAAGAGCACTTGCAGCATCTTGATGGTGTGATGGTAGGGCGCGAAGCATATCAGAATCCCTATATCTTAGCTGAGGTCGATCAACAGATCTTTGGATTAGATAAGCCAATTAAAAAGCGTACTCAGGTTGTGGAAGAAATGTATCCATACATTGAACAGCAGCTTTCGAATGGCGCGTACTTAGGTCATATTACTCGTCATATGTTGGGTTTGTTCCAGAACATGCCGGGTGCTCGTCAGTGGCGCCGCCATATTAGTGAAAACGCTCATAAGCCAGGATCGGGCATAGAAGTGGTCGAAGCGGCACTAGCGAAAATTCCAAAAGAGTTGAATGTGTAAAAATTACCAACGGGGTTGGTGAAAATTACCATTATCTATCGAAGAAAAGAGCGCTATTTAATAGCGCTCTTTTTTATTTTTCTATATTTTCAATGTCTTAGCATGTTGGTCAAGGTTGGCACGCATCCTGAAATAGAGGTTAGTAACAACAAAGGAGATTGATATGTTTGAGCTAATCTTTATTTTGGTATTTGTAGCAACATTACTGGTCACTGGAGTGACTATGGTTACCGTGTTTGTCGGAGTTGCTTTTTCTCTGGCAGTCATGGTGCTTTTAGGAATGGTTGGCGCAGTGATCAAGCTCATTCCATGGTTGATTGTGATTGCTATTGGCGTTTGGTTCTTCAAGAACTATGTGGTTCAACCTCGATAACAGGACTCTACTGAGAAATATTTACTGGCTAGAGGTATGTCTATGTTAGAATTTGACGAACATCATACTTATCTAGCCATGTGCAGCTCGATTCGGGGCTGTCTGAAGTGAATACTTGGAGAACTAATCCCATGGGTTTTAAAACCGCCAGTGCATTCGCCATCGCGGCAGTCGTTTCTGCGTCAGCTTTCGCTGAGTCCTCTCTAACAACTAAGTTTGGCGCTGAAGCGTGGCTAACAGACACTAAAGTGAACGAGGTCACTCGAGATGGTGATACAACACCAAGTGTTTATGTAGCGGTTGAACACGGTATCAAATATGTGCCTGATGCACGTCTGCGCTACACGAGCGTTGATGCTGATTACATGGCTTTTGATAAACTGGATTTAACTTTGTACTACCGTGTTATGGAGCATGATTTAATGCATTTTGATGCGGGTATGACGTTCAGTGACCTAGGTAATACTAAATATATCAACCCTGAAAATAGCGCTAGCACAACGTTTGATAAAACCATTTGGGCTTGGTACGGTTATGCAGAAATCACGGTGCCTAACACCAATTTCGATGTCATCGGTGAAATGAACTTTGGTGATAGTAGCGGTATTAAGAGTACCGACTTGATGGCAGGTGTACAGTACCGCTTACCTGTTGGTGAGAATACATTGGCTTTCCGTGGTGGTTACCGCGTGATTGATTTGGAGTCGGAAGAGTTCCCGAATACTAAGGGCGACCCGTTTATTTTTGCTAATGGCTTCTTTGCTGGCGCAGAGTTTTCTTTCTAAACATCTGAGTCTATTTTTTAAAACGTCGCTATCTAAAGCGGCGTTTTTTTATATCTATTGATTATATCCGTTCATTTCGTTTAGCACTTTTTCTGTCATTGGCCATGCTTAATAAGGAATTTTCGCCAGAGAAAGGAACCTCATGACTATCACTGAACTTCGAAATCTATATCGTGAGAATCAGCTAGTAGAAGCCATTATCGAGCCTTCAGCACAAGAAGGAAGCTGGATTGTGGAATTTCGCCATACTCGTGGTGGCTTTGTTCTTTTGACCGACTCTCACGGTGAAGAGTGTCATTATATGGACCTCGATCTAGCGTCAAAGTCAGCAATGGCGGTAGGTTTCAAGCAGGTTCGCGTAGAGGCAAAATAGCATTTGATGATTGTTGTCTCCCTATTCTTTAATTCAAAAAGTTATAAAACATTCACTTCTATTCTTTCTTGTTATTAAAGAGAGTGGTTAATCTATCATCACGCAATGAATAGGGATGTCGAGACCATGTCTTTAAACAAGAACGTGTCCTCTCAAGGAAACACGCCACAAGAACTACCATCGATCGCAGCTCCTCTGAATGATCAACAGCTGAACTCGCTACAACAGACCGTTGCAGACTTGTCTTCTCAGCAGTTGGCATGGGTGAGTGGATATTTCTGGGGATTGGCCCAAACACAGACCGTGTCTGCTGCCGCACCAATCAACCAAGCCGTTGCTGCTGTAGCGGCAAAGCCTGCTGGCAAACTATCAATTATTTTTGCTTCACAAACCGGCAATGCTAAAGGTGTTGCAGAAGCGCTAGAGCAAGAAGCAAAAGCCTTGGGTATTGAAGCAGAGCTATTCGATGCCAGTGACTATAAAGGTAAGAACCTAGCCAAAGAAACACATGTAATTATTGTGGCTTCAACGAATGGTGAAGGTGAAGCGCCGGACAATGCGATTGAATTGCATGAGTTTTTGCAGTCTAAGAAAGCACCTAAATTAGCGAACCTGAAATATGGTGTGATTGGTCTGGGTGACTCTAGCTATGAGTTCTTCTGCCAAACTGGTAAAGATTTTGACGCTTACCTTGCGAAGCAAGGCGCGACGGCTTTCATTGATCGAATTGATTGTGATGTTGACTATGAAGCGTCCGCGTCTGAATGGCGTGCTAAAGCGCTGGAGACAGTGAAAGAAGATCTCTCTTCAGGGCAAGAAGCGGATATAGTCCAGCTTCCAGTGGCTCAGGCTGCTGGACACTCTCAGTACAGTAAGCAAAAACCTTATACCGCCACTTTGCTGACTAGCCAAAAAATTACAGGCCGTGATTCAGGGAAAGATGTTCGTCATATCGAAATCGACTTGGACGGCTCGGGCTTAACATATCAACCGGGTGATGCGCTTGGGGTATGGTTTGAAAACAGCTCTGAGCTCGCTAACGCAATCTTAGCAAAAGTGGGTTTATCTGGGGTGGAAAGCGTTGAAGTGGATGGTGAAAGCCTGTCAATTCATAGTGCGCTGGTGGCTAAATATGAGATCACCGCATCTAACCCACAACTGGTCGCGAAGTACGCCGAACTGTCCGGTAGTAAAAAACTACAAAAACTGGCTCAAGATAAAGACCAATTGCGTGAATACGCAACCAATACTCAGGTCGTTGATGTTCTTGATGAAAAGAAAACCAAGTTAACCGCAGATCAACTGATTGGGTTGCTGCGTCGTTTGACCCCTCGACTATACTCAATCGCTTCGAGTCAGTCAGAAGTAGACCAAGAAGTTCATCTAACCGTTGGCCTTGTTGAATATGATAAAGGTGACGATAAGCGCTACGGCGGTGCCTCAAGCTTCTTGTCACAGCGACTGGAAGAGGGGGGGGAGGTTAAAGTGTTTGTTGAAAACAACAATAACTTCAAATTGCCTCAAGATGACAACACTCCCGTCATTATGATTGGTCCGGGTACTGGTATTGCGCCTTTCCGTAGCTTTATTCAAGAGCGAGATAACCGCGATGCTGAAGGCAAGAACTGGTTATTCTTCGGTGACCGCACCTTTACTCAAGACTTCCTCTATCAAGTGGAGTGGCAGAAGTACCTCAAATCTGGATTACTTAATCGTCTAGATGTTGCTTTTAGCCGTGACCAAGTAGAGAAGGTCTACGTCCAACACCGCATCCTAGAAAATGCTGAGCAGGTTTGGCAGTGGATTCAAGATGGTGCCTATATCTATGTTTGTGGTGACGCAACTCGAATGGCAAAAGATGTGCACGAAGCATTGGTAATTGTTGCTGAGCAACAAGGCAAGATGTCTCGTGATGATGCAGAAGAATTTATTAACGACTTACGTAAAGCAAAACGTTACCAAAGGGATGTGTACTAATGAGTAATAAGCAGGAAGTATTGGGTGAAGTTCTAGGACCTCTTTCGGATAACGAACGCCTCAAAACTCAAAGTAATTTCTTACGTGGCACAATCGAGCAAGATTTACAGGACCGTATTACTGGTGGATTTACAGCAGATAACTTTCAGCTGATTCGTTTCCACGGAATGTACCAGCAAGATGACCGCGACATTCGAAATGAACGTGCTAAGCAAAAACTCGAACCACTGCACAATGTAATGCTACGCGCGCGCATGCCAGGTGGCATCATTACACCAAAACAGTGGCTTGCGATTGATAAGTTTGCTACCGAGCATTCGCTTTATGGCAGTATTCGTCTAACGACACGTCAAACGTTTCAGTTTCACGGTGTACTAAAGCCAAATATCAAGCTCATGCACCAAACCTTAAACAGCATTGGGATTGACTCAATAGCGACGGCTGGTGACGTAAACCGTAACGTCCTATGTACCACCAACCCAATTGAGTCTGAGTTACATCAAGAAGCTTATGAATGGGCGAAGAAGATCAGTGAGCACTTGCTACCAAAAACCAAAGCGTACGCTGAGATCTGGTTGGATGGCGAGAAAGTGGAAACAACAGAAGATGACGAACCAATTTTAGGTAAGACGTATCTTCCTCGTAAGTTCAAAACAACGGTTGTCATTCCGCCACAAAATGATGTCGACGTACATGCGAACGACCTTAACTTCGTCGCGATTGGTGAAAATGGAAAATTAATTGGCTTCAACGTATTAGTTGGCGGTGGCCTTGCTATGACGCACGGCGATACATCTACCTATGCTCGCCGCGCAGATGACTTTGGGTTTATCCCTCTAGAAAAGACGCTAGATGTCGCTGCGGCAGTAGTCACCACTCAGCGTGATTGGGGGAACCGCTCAAATCGTAAAAATGCAAAAACTAAGTACACACTCGATCGTGTCGGTATTGATGTCTTTAAAGCGGAAGTCGAAAAGCGAGCTGGCGTGACGTTCTCAGATAGCCGTCCATACGAGTTTACTGATCGTGGTGACCGCATTGGATGGGTTGAAGGTATAGACGGTAAACACCACTTAGCTCTATTTATCGAAAATGGTCGTCTGCTTGATTACCCAGGCAAACCGCTTAAAACAGGTGTTGCTGAAATTGCCAAAATTCACAAAGGCGATTTCCGCATGACAGCAAACCAAAACTTGATTGTTGCTGGTGTAGCGAAAAGCCAGAAAGCAAAAATTGAAAAGATCGCCCGTGAACATGGTTTGATCGATGACAGCGTGAGTGAGCAGCGCAAAAACTCAATGGCGTGTGTCGCATTCCCAACATGTCCATTAGCGATGGCTGAAGCAGAGCGTTTCCTTCCGCAGTTTGTTACAGACGTAGAAGGCATCCTAGAAAAACACGGCTTACCAGAAGATGACAATATTATATTGCGAGTCACTGGTTGTCCGAATGGCTGTGGACGCGCAATGTTGGCTGAAATCGGATTGGTTGGTAAAGCGCCAGGTCGTTACAACCTGCACCTTGGTGGTAACCGAGCGGGTACGCGTATTCCGAAGATGTATAAAGAGAACATCACAGATAAACAGATACTAGAAGAAATTGATCTGCTAGTTGGTCGTTGGGCGAAAGAACGCGAAGAGGGTGAAGGGTTTGGTGACTTTGCTATACGCGCAGGCATCATCCAAGAAGTTAAAGTGTCTAAGAGGGACTTATATGCTTGATTCTGTCGCTTCCAAACCGAAGTTAGCAGAACTGCTCTCATTAACTAAGACGGAGCAAATACTCCGTCTTGCACAAATTAATGGTGAGCTAGAGAAGCTAACCGCTGAGCAAAGAGTTGCTTGGGCATTAGAAAACCTCGAAGGTCAGTTTGCGGTCTCTTCAAGTTTTGGTGTTCAAGCGGCTGTGATGCTACACCTTGTGACTCAACAGTCCCCAGATATCCCAGTCATCTTAACCGATACAGGCTATCTATTTCCCGAAACGTATCGCTTTATCGATCAGTTAAGTGAACAGTTGACTTTAAATCTCAAAGTTTATCGAGCAGTAGAGAGTCCAAACTGGCAAGAAGCGCGTTACGGAAATCTGTGGGAGCAAGGTATAGAGGGAATAGAGAAATACAACAAGATAAACAAAGTCGAACCAATGCGTCGCGCGTTGGATGAACTAGAAGTTGGAACTTGGTTCTCTGGCCTACGCCGAGAGCAATCTAAGTCACGTACCAACTTGCCGATCTTATCTATCCAAAATGGTGTGTTTAAATTCCTACCCGTAATCGACTGGACTAATAAAGATGTTCATTACTACCTAGAAGAACATGGTCTGCCATATCACCCGCTAAGAGATGAAGGTTATCTGTCCGTTGGTGATACCCATACCACGAAAAAATGGGAACCAGGAATGAGTGAAGAAGAAACTCGTTTCTTTGGTTTAAAGCGTGAATGTGGACTTCATGAAGATGATGGTAATGAGCAAGATGGTTCCGGTATCTAATCTGCTCTCTTATATATAAGAAGAAAGGTCGCAATGCGGCCTTTTCTTTTGTCTAAAAAATAGCAGTTGTGGATAACTCTGTGAGTATGATGTTTGCTTATTTGGGGTAAAGTTGGATAAATAAAGCTTTGAGCGAAAAAACGACATTTAGACGCTATTTTTGCAATTTTTTCAAAATAACGCTTGCCAATGTGAGCGCGATCTCTATAATGCCTCCTCGTCGACAGGGCAAGAGCTCACAAGGGTTCAAGCGAAGTCGATACGGTTAACTAGCCAAGCAAGTTGCTTGAAAAAAAGTTTGAAAAAAGTGGTTGACACTAAAACTTAAATCGCTAGAATGGCCGCCTCTTCCGAGTGATACAAATCACGCAGAAGAGAAGCTCTTTAAAAATATAGACCTATCAATCTGTGTGGGCACTCGTTGATGATAATCCAATTAGAAATTTCTCTAAATAAAGAGAGGTTTCAAATTAGGTTTCAATGAAACGAAGTGACCAAACGAGACTTCTTTTGGAAACATTAGAGGACTTGGCACAGTCAATTCAAACATTACTTATGTAATGTTCAGTATTCATTGAGCCGACAAAATCTTAAATTGAAGAGTTTGATCATGGCTCAGATTGAACGCTGGCGGCAGGCCTAACACATGCAAGTCGAGCGGAAACGAGTTAACTGAACCT
>NZ_JATABH010000036.1:0-36964 GCF_036533775.1 Vibrio sp. M260112
GACCAGTATGATGCTGCCGTATGGCGGATTGCTGCAATCTCGATACAAGATGGAAAAATATCGAGAGTATACCTATCCAGACTACGATGGCTATGCAATACCTTTGGGTGTACCGGTCAACTTCACCCGTGGTCAACTTGGCTCAGGCATAAAATCCTTACCCGATGAACTCTATCTCTATTGGGGGAGCCACGGTTTTCGCTACGCCACCGTCGTTAAGGTCACCGCGCAAATTAAAGCAGCCATGACAAAACCCTACCCACATATTAGATTAGAGAATCAAAACTGCTATCAAACCGTATTTATGTTTGGCTTTCTCCCCGATGGACGAACAAAACTATGGCTTGATGGATGCGGGGTACTCACCTATGTAGGTGAATATTCGGCAACAAAAGCGGTGCCAATCCCTCCCCCTGCCCCAGAAAAAAAACCAGAGCCACTGACGCCAGAGCAACTCAAGGAAATCGCAGAACGTTACGAGAGACTTGGCATTACCGAGTTGATGGCGGATAAACCTAAACAAGAGCCACCAAAAATCCATCCTAGGCCATCACTTGATGACCCAATCCCGTGGGATAAAGTCAATCAAGTCTGGTATAACCCGGGCTATAAAGTACAGAATCTAGCAGATGTTGTTCCAAGTACACCAGAGTAGCCATCAACCACGGCTATGCACGCGAGGAGTACGACGGTGAATAAACGCTATCTCGCGATCACAACGATTGCCATACTCGCTCTAATCACTGGCTTAGTCGGACGTACTAAGCCAAACTACCCTGATGACCCTAGGTTTAGGCCTTGGCGAATTGGCGCCGCGATCTCTTATAATTACCCTGCTGGCATAACAGAAGCGTATGGGGTTAACTACCAAGAGGACTGGACCAGTATGATGCTGCCGTATGGCGGATTGCTGCAATCTCGATACAAGATGGAAAAATATCGAGAGTATACCTATCCAGACTACGATGGCTATGCAATACCTTTGGGTGTACCGGTCAACTTTATCCCTGATCAACTTGGCTCAGGCATAAAGTCCTTACCCGATGAACTCTATCTCTATTGGGGGAGCCATGGTTTTCGCTACGCCACCGTCGTTAAGGTCACCGCGCAAATTAAAGCGGCTATAGTGAAGCCTTATCCCGAATATCCAGAAGAGCCCGAGGGACCTACATGCTACCAAAATGATTTTATGTTTGGCTTTCTCCCCGATGGACGAACAAAACTATGGCTTGATGGATGCGGGGTACTCACCTATGTAGGTGAATACTCGGCAACAAAAGCGGTACCAGTCCCTCCACCGGCACCAAAAAAAGAACCAGAGCCACTGACAGCAGAACAGATCGAGCAATTTGGACACCTTCTGTTTGACACGAAACCCAAAAAGAGACCACAACCACCCAAGATGTACCCAAGACCATCACTTGATGACCCGATCCCGTGGGATAAAGTCAATCAAGTCTGGTATAACCCGAGCTATAAAGTACAGAATCTAGCAGATGTTGTTCCAAGTACACCAGAGTGAAAGTGAGTGGCGAGTTGCGAGTGGCGAGTGGCGAGTGGCGAGTGGCGAGTGGCGAGTGGCGAGTGGCGAGTGGCGAAAAAACTAAAGGGTTGACTCTATAAGTCAACCCTTTCATGTCACTGTCAGTTAATAAAAACTTGCGGCTCTTTTAGCGCGGCGAAATGTTGGATAAACATTGCACATGAACCGTGATCTCTTCACGGTCATGATACAGATGCTTAGCTTGCAGACGGAACTTAACACCGTTTTCAATCATAAATACTTTCAAGTTTTCAATATCTTGTAGTACTTCGTCGTAGCGGCCTTTCATCGGTAGTTTGAGGTTAAAGATGGCCTCTTTAGCCCAACCACTGATGATCCACTCACCCATCAATTGTGCTACACGTGATGGCTTTTCAATCATGTCACAGACTAACCAAGTAACGTTCTTACGAGCTGGCTCGAACTTGAAACCATCTTCTTGGTGATGCTTAACCTGACCCGTCTCCATCAAGCTATCTGCCATCATGCCGTTATCAACCGAGTGAACAAACATTGAACGTTTAACGAGCTGATACGTCCAGCCACCTAGACAAGCACCTAAATCAACACCCCACATACCAGCGGCTAAACGCTCATCCCATTCTTCACGAGGAATAAAAACATGGAAGGCCTCCTCTAGCTTAAGCGTAGAACGACTCGGTGCATCTGCTGGGAATTTTAAACGCGGGATCCCCATAAAGAAATGAGAGTTATTCTCTGGTAGAGAGTAACCAACATAACAGTGCCCAGAGGCAACAAAACAGATATGCAACACAGGCTTTTTAGGGCTATCTTTTGCAAAAAGAATACCTTTACCACGTAACGCCTGACGCATTGGGACAGTGAATTTACGACAGAACTTAAGCAATTCTTTGGCTTCATTGGTATCCGGTGTTTCAATGCGGATATCACCACAACGAGGCATACTATCAACATCGTTCAACGCTTCGAGCATTGGAGAAATACGGTCTTCTCGTGGGAGATCTTCAATTTCAGTGGCTACCGCAAACATCTGACGAGCAAAAATCAGCGCTTTAAAATCCAGCTCTTTAACCAGTTTTTCTGCATCACCATCTTGGTAGCATTCAAACAGCACATAACCTGTATTTTTCTTGAGGCGTGGGAAACCAAACACTTCTAACTGAGTGGCTTTATCTTGGATTTCTCCGGCACACTCTTTTTCAAAGCCACTACGGCAGTAGAGCATTAACTGTTTCACTGATTCACCTCTTTAGTCTGTAGTGCTGCATAGACAAACAGTCCCCACCCAAGCATAAAGGTTAAACCACCCAATGGCGTAATTGGACCAAACCATTTGATACCGGTTAACGCAAGTGCGTAGAGGCTGCCGCTAAAACAAAAGATGCCGATGATAAAGCAAATCGCTGCAAGGGCGAAATATTTTTGTGACTTTGGCTGCAATTTAAACTGCAGTAATAGACCACAAACCACAATCGCCAACGCGTGAATAAACTGATACTGAACGCCAGTGTTGAACACACCGATAAGATAAGGTGATAGCAGCGACTTGAGGCTATGGGCCGCAAAAGCGCCTAATCCAACCCCTACCCCCATCAATGAGCCACCAAATGCCAATAGGTATTTACTTTTCACCGTACACCTCAAGTATAAAAGCAGCGAGATTGTCCACTGCCAAAGCAATATTGCTTTGCTCGCTGTGGCCTGAACGTACTCGCGGCTTAAAGCTATGATCGCCATCTGGGATAAACACGGTCTGAACGCTTTGTGATAGACAAAAGTCTTTCAACTCCTCGCGTTTACCAAACGTATCTCGTTCTCCTTGCAAAACAAGGCATGGCTTAGACAGCGTTGCTAAGTGTTCGCCTTTGTAGTTTTCCGGCTTACCAGGAGGATGAAATGGAAAACCTAAACACGCGACGCCAGCCACCAAAGGGGCATCTGCGAGTAAACTTGCCATGCGCCCCCCCATCGATTTGCCGCCAATCACAACGGGAGTATCCCCAGCAAGCTCACCAATCACTTTTTGAAAGGCCTCAAGCAGCTTAGGCGCTCTATCTGGCGGACGCTTCTTACCATCTTCCGCTCGCTTGACCATGTATGGAAAGTTAAACCGTATAACCTGAATACCTTTGTCTGCGAGTCCTTTAGCAACCGAGTTCATAAACTCATGATCCATCCCTGCACCCGCACCATGGGCGAAAATAAACAGAGGATCGGATGACTTGCCATCACGTAAATAATCAGTCATCCAGCAACTCCTCTTGCTCACTCTGTGCTTTCGCTAACATCCAATCACGGAAAGTCGCAATTCGCCCCATATCGGCTTGTTTCTCGTGGCAAACCACATAAAACGCATTTTTAGATAGCAATACTTCATCGAATGGCGCAATTAAACGACCCGCTTCCAGCTCGGGTTGTGCCAGAACATTGTTTCCGAGAGCGACACCTTGGCCATGAGCAGCGGCTTGTAACACCATGGTTGAGTGACTGAATATCGGTCCGTGATTGACATTTACCCCTTCAATACCATTTTGTTTCGCAAACTGTTTCCAATCTTTACGAGATGTGTCGTGCAGCAAGGTATGCTGCTTTAGATCACTTAGAGTTTCTAATGGTTTGTTACCTAAAAGTAACGATGGTGAACAAAGTGGGATCAAGAATTCTTGGTAGAGTTTATCGGCACGTAAGCCAGGCCAGTTACCTCGACCATAATAGATAGCAACATCAACATCATCAGTCAGTGAACCCTCATCCATATCCACTGCCTTGATACGCACATCGATATCCGGTTCTTGCTGGTTGAAATCGGCCAGTCTAGGCACTAACCACTGGATAGCAAAACTAGGTGGCAAACTGATTGTTAACGCCCCCTTCTCACTACGCTCTAGCACTTTGTCAGTAGCTTCTGCTAAAGATGTAAAAATATCCTTTATATCGAGAAAGTAGCTTTGCCCTTCTTCTGTTAGTAGTAACGAGCGATTTCGACGTCGAAACAGCTTTAAGCCGAGGAATTCTTCTAGCGCTTTAATTTGGTGACTAACCGCAGCCTGAGTCACAAACAACTCCTCTGCCGCACGAGTAAAGCTCAAGTGACGAGCAGCAGCCTCAAACACTTTCAATGAGTTTAAGGGAGGTAATCTTCTAGACATAGCAGCCTTCTAAAAAGTGGATTAGTTTTTTTAATCTGAAACATTATAAAATGTCCATTGCCTGACGACCAGAGAAATTCTATATTTCACCCCGCAATGAGGAGTCAGAACGGCTTGGTTCCCTTTTGAATCAATTGACTTCTTGTCGCGATGTTGTGTTTGCAAACTCGTATTTCGAGTTAGGTAGGTTTCTACCAGTTTCGTTGAAAACAACGAAACATATACTTCCTGTATTTATTTTGACCTGTCTGTCAAATTTTTTAGCACCGCCTCTATGGCGGTGTTTTTTTATGCGCGAAATTTATAGGTATAAAAAAAGCGCAAATCGAATGACCGATTTGCACTTTTTAATAACCTTGAATTTACCGAGATTAAGGGCGGTAAACCTTCACGTTATGGAAGCCCTGCTCTTGTAGGTAAAGAGCCTGTAGGCGGCTCATTACGCCTCGGTCACAGTACAGCAGGTAAGTCTTCGACTGGTCTAGATCACCAAACTGAGTGCCTAGTTTGAAGAATGGAATGTGCTTAACCTCTACACCGTCAATTTCTAACGGGTTATCGTCTTCCTCTTCAGGGCTACGAATATCAAGTACAATCGCATGCTGTTCAATTGCTTGAACTTGCTCAACTTCAGGAGCCGCTTTTTCTGTCTCTTTAGCAATATCACGAATATCCATCACTCGCGCGTCACGGACAACTTGCTCAAGGATATCGAAATCGAATTTCTCTTCTTCAGCGTCCAGTTTCGCTTTAATCGCTTTAACCGTTGGCTTCTTAGAAATCACACCACAGTACTCTGGCATTGTTTTCGCGAAGTCTTCAGTGCCGATATCACGAGCTAGGTTAATGATGTCTTCTTTATCCCAGTTGATCAGTGGACGTAGGATTAGCGTATCAGTCACATTATCGATATGACGTAGGTTGGTCAGAGTTTGGCTTGAAACCTGACCGAGTGCCTCACCAGTCACCAAAGCTTCAATCTTAAATTTCTCTGCCACCATACCCGCAGCACGCATAAACATACGCTTAAGAATAACGCCCATTTGACCGTCATCCACTTTCTCTAAAATCTCGCCTACAACAGGCTCAAAGTTTACGGAAATAAAACGTACTTTTGCCGAAGAACCGTATTTGTTCCATAGGTAGTAAGCGACTTGCTTAACGCCAATTTCGTGTGCTGGACCACCTAGGTTAAAGAAACAGTAATGTACTTTAGAACCACGTTTGATGTGCAGGTAGCTAGAGACGCCCGAATCAAAGCCACCAGAGATCAAGCTAAGAACATCTTCTTGTGTTCCCAGAGGGAAACCACCAAGACCTTTGTGACGAGCGATTACTTGATTTAGCTTTTCATTTGCGACTTCAAGTTTCACGGTCACATCTGGGTTGCGTAAACGAACACTCGCACTTTCTACCGCTTGGTTCAGACCACCACCGACGTAACGCTCTAATTCAATTGAAGTAAAGTCGTGTTTACCACGGCGCTTAGCACGTACCACAAAGGTTTTCCCTTCAATAAGTGGACGATTTAGCTCTAACACCTGTTCGTAGATGTCATGCAGATCTTTGAACTCTGACTGCTGAACTTCCAGTACATGGTGGATACCTGGAGTTTGCGTCAATACTTCAAGAGTCTCTTTGTAGTATTCAGATGACTCAGAAGTCACTTCAATATGGTCACGGCGGTTAAAGACAGCAACAGACTCTGTACGACTCTTGACGATGTTACGGATATTGCATTCAAGAATCTTTGTGAAGCGCTTACGCACAGACTCACTTTTTACAAAAATTTCTGGATGGGGCTTTACGATAAATTTCATAATTCACTTCACAAGTTAACTGTTTCGCTAGTTTAATGCTCTATTAGAGCGTAGCAGCGGTCTTTCACCATGTACTGCCTCTAAGGGCGCAAGATTATACATGAAGCAATGGCCATAAAAAAGACGAGCTTTTTGCTCGTCTTTTTAGCTTGCTATTGTAAAGCAGGAACTTCGTCACTCAGAAGTGGTTCACCTTGCATAATACTGATTTCTACTCGTCGATTTCTTGAACGTTGAGCTTCAGTATCATTTGGCCCCAACGGCTCTGTATCTGCCATACCTCTCACTTGGAGACGTTGGTGATTAAACCCACGTACCTTCTCCATTTCTTGAGCAACAGAGACAGCACGCTGCGCCGACAGATCCCAGTTAGATCGGTAGAGTTCAGAATCAATACGTTGATTGTCTGTATGTCCTGATACTCTCACAACCCCCGGAATGTCTTTGACCAAATCGGCTATCTGACGCACCAAAGGTCGGAACTTAGGTTGTAAGAATGCTGAGCCTTCTGGGAACGCGCCTTTTTCTCTAATGCGTATATCTATTTGCTGACCGAGATTTTCAACTTCAATCGCGCCTTGCTCTATCTCGCGTTCTAGAGCTTTCTTGATACTTTCCATTACAGTTTCAAGCTCTTGAGACATCTCAGCAGACTGTTGCTGCTCATTATCCGACTCAGAATTTTGATTGTTCTGCGTTGAAGTATCTGGTGATTGTCCACCAGTTAAGGAGCCTTGATCCCTTTGAGTACCACCAGCTCTATCTGATTCACCTTCGTGAAATTCAAGCGTCTGCTGAGTAATATCGATGGTCTGTTGCATAATCACGTCAATCGGTGTTGGCTCAGGGCGACCTGGCCTAAACTCTTGCGCAATGATACTGGTACCTTTAGGGATATCTTTCACTTCAAGACGGTTTTGAACACCAAATGCAAACTTCATCGAACCTGCGATCTGTTTGAACTTCAGTACGTCCATCTCCGAAAACGAAAGAAGCAGTACGAAGAAACACATCAATAGTGACATCAAGTCTGCAAATGTTCCCATCCAAAGCGGGAGGCCGGGCGGCGGACATTTGCAGTCGTTATCATCATCCATAACTGCGTCCTTACTCGTTATCTACGTCAAGAGCACGTTTACCTTCATTGAGGTAGTTTTTCAGATAACTATCTATCACTCGAGGGTTTTGGCCATCTTGGATTGCTAAGACGCCATCCATAATCAGACGACGATTCAATTTTTCTTGCTCACGGCGCAGTGAAAGCTTGTCCGCAATCGGGAAAAACAACATGTTTGATAAGATCGCACCGTACAGAGTGGTTAGGAGTGCTACCGCCATCGCAGGACCGATCGCTTTTGGATCATCCATGTTAGACAGCATCGCAACCAGACCAACCAGTGTACCGATCATCCCCATCGCAGGCGCAACGTCACCGAATGCTCTGAAAACACTCGAACCAAAATCATGTCGCTCATCCGTCAGCGCGATGTCTTTTTGCAGCGCGGCACGAACAACATCAGCATCGTGACCATCGACGAGTAAGTCGATGCCTTTTTGCATAAAGCTGTTACTGATCTCCATCTCCTCAAGGGCGAGAAATCCACCTTTACGAGCTGCGTCAGCCATTTCAACCACTTTAGCGATCAAATCTTCAGGCTCATCAGCTTTGAACATAAAGGCTTTGCCGGCGATCTTGGCGGCACCAAAAAACTGCCCCATAGTGAACTTCATCAACACCACGAAGGTAGAACCACCCACCACGATAAGTATTGATGTGACATCGACGAACATCATAATGCTTCCGCCGAGTATCATCGCCATGACAACGAAAGCCAAACCGCCAATCAGTCCTATCAGCGTTGCTAAATCCACAGAGCACTCCTCATGCTATCTTTGAGCTTCTAACAAATTATATCGGCAACATCTTCAGATCTTTAGTATTTTATTGATACCGCATTCACATAAATATAGATGCTTACCCCATTCTGAGTACTAGGCCTTTAACCCTATTATTTACTTGGCTACATAAAATGAACGCTTCAACTCCATTTTTCTGACAAATTTACTCGGTTAAATTTGACCATCATTAATGGCTAAGGTAACTTTCGAGCATCTTTACCTGTGTAGAAAAGTTATGGCGAGCAAAAAACCGGAAAACATGACCTTCGAAGCGACGATTGAAGAGCTCGATGCGATTGTAGAAAACCTCGAAAATGGTGATTTAGCATTAGACGATGCACTCAAGAACTTTGAGCGTGGTATTACGCTTGCTCGCGCAGGCCAAGCCAAACTCAGTGATGCTGAACAACGTGTCAGTATCTTGTTACAAAACGATGACGAATCGCCACTGAGTGATTTCGATGCTCTACCAGAGTAATTGCACGAGAAGATGTCTGTTATGCAAGAGGCACTATCCTCACTACAACAACGAAACAATGCCCAGTTAGAAAACTGGCTCAAGTCATTGCCCCATCAAAACCTACCTCTTATCGAGGCGATGCGTTATGGCTTATTGCTTGGTGGCAAACGCGCCCGTCCGTTTCTGGTCTATATTACTGGCCAGATGCTCGGATGCGAACTTGACGACTTAGACACTCCGGCTTCCGCTGTTGAGTGCATCCATGCTTACTCGTTAATTCATGATGACTTACCGGCTATGGATGACGATGAACTGCGTCGTGGTCAACCAACCTGCCACATCAAGTTTGACGAAGCGACCGCTATCTTGACGGGTGATGCACTGCAAACCCTTGCGTTTACCATTCTCGCAGAAGGCCCTTTGGCTCCACATGCAGAAAGGCAACGTATTCAGATGGTTAAGGTGCTTGCCGATGCTTCCGGTGCCAATGGTATGTGTATGGGCCAAGCCCTAGACTTAGCCGCAGAAAACCGCAGCGTAACGCTCGAAGAGTTGGAAGAGATTCACCGCAACAAAACGGGGGCGTTAATGAAATCAGCCATTCGTTTAGGCGCGTTAGCCGCCGGTGAAAAAGGAGCGCAAGTCCTGCCGCTTCTAGATCAATATGCCGATGCTATTGGTCTCGCTTTCCAAGTCCAAGATGACATTCTAGATATCATTAGTGATACTGAAACCTTGGGTAAACCACAAGGTTCTGACCAACAATTAAACAAAAGTACCTATCCCGCTTTGCTAGGATTGGACGGAGCTATAAACAAAGCTCACACTCTGTTAAATGAAGCTCTTCAAGCTTTGGACGCAATCCCATACAATACAGAGTTACTCGAAGAGTTCGCCCGATACGTCATCGAGCGCAAGAACTAACACTATAAGCGCGCATTTATATGACTCTTGATATTTCGAAATATCCAACACTGGCTCTAGCAGATACTCCTGATGAGCTGCGCAGCCTTCCTAAGGAAGTGCTGCCAAAGCTGTGTGATGAATTACGCACTTACTTACTTAATTCAGTAAGTCAATCCAGCGGCCACCTCGCTTCTGGTCTAGGCACAGTTGAACTGACTGTGGCGCTTCACTACGTCTACAACACACCTTTTGATCAATTGGTGTGGGATGTTGGTCACCAAGCGTACCCGCATAAAATCCTAACGGGTCGTCGCGACCAAATGCCAACGATTCGCCAAAAAGATGGTTTACACCCCTTCCCATGGCGTGAAGAGAGCGAGTACGACACACTATCAGTCGGCCACTCTTCGACATCGATCAGTGCTGGCCTTGGTATGGCTATCAGCGCGGGTAAAGAAGGCAAAAACCGCAAAGTCGTTAGTGTGATCGGCGATGGTGCTATCACCGCAGGGATGGCATTTGAAGCCATGAACCATGCGGGTGATGTCCACCCTGATATGCTGGTTATCTTAAACGACAATGAAATGTCGATTTCTGAGAACGTTGGTGCTCTGAACAATCATTTAGCTCAAGTACTATCAGGAAGCTTGTACACCTCGATCCGTGAAGGCGGTAAAAAAGTACTGTCAGGTGTCCCCCCGATTAAAGAGTTGGTTCGTCGTACTGAAGAACATCTTAAAGGCATGGTGGTACCAGGCACTCTATTTGAAGAGTTAGGTTTTAACTACATCGGCCCTGTCGATGGCCATGACGTAAATGAGTTGGTCAAAACTCTAAAGAACATGCGTGAACTAAAAGGTCCGCAGTTTTTACATATCATGACCAAAAAAGGCAAAGGCTACGAGCCAGCAGAAAAAGACCCGATTGGCTACCACGGCGTGCCTAAGTTCGACCCGAGCCACAACTCTCTGCCAAAAAGCAGCGGTGGACTGCCAAGTTACTCGAAAATTTTCGGTGACTTCCTGTGTGATATGGCGGCTCAAGATCCTAAGCTTATGGCGATCACTCCCGCTATGCGTGAAGGTTCTGGGATGGTTCGCTTCTCTAAAGAGTATCCTGACCAATACTTCGATGTTGCGATTGCTGAGCAACATGCAGTGACCTTGGCTACAGGTATGGCCATTGCTGGCGATCACCCTATTGTGGCGATTTATTCTACCTTCTTGCAGCGTGGCTACGATCAGCTCATTCACGATGTTGCCATCATGGATTTACCGGTCATGTTTGCTATAGACCGTGCAGGGCTGGTTGGTGCGGACGGTCAAACTCACCAAGGAGCCTTTGACCTGAGCTTTATGCGCTGTATCCCGAATATGGTCATCATGGCGCCGAGCGATGAGAACGAATGCCGTCAAATGCTCTACACTGGTCATCAACATACTGGCCCATCGGCTGTCCGCTACCCTCGTGGTACAGGCATGGGCGTTGACATAGAGAAACAGTTTACGGCATTAGAAATCGGTAAAGGCCGCCTAGTTCGTCAAGGTGAGAAAATCGCTATCCTCAACTTCGGCACCTTCTTAGGTAATGCACTTGAGGCCGCACAAGCACTCAATGCCACGGTAGCGGATATGCGCTTTGTCAAACCACTCGATGAAGAGTTGATTAAACAGCTTGCCGCTGAACACGACGTCATCGTCACCATCGAAGAAAACGCCATCGCTGGCGGTGCAGGTTCTGGCGTAGTCGAATTTATGATGAGAGAGAAACTTATCAAGCCAGTACTCAACCTTGGCCTCCCGGATAAGTTCATTCATCAGGGTACTCAAGAAGAGCTGTATCAAGAGCTTGGCCTTGATGGCAAAGGTATCGAAGTTGCTATTCGTCAATATTTAGCAAGCTAGTTAAACAGCTTGCAACCTATCCAATGCCCTCTCAATGAGGGCATTTTTGTCTCCGCTCTCCTACGATCTTAGATCGCAATTACCAAAGTAAGCATTAACATTTGGGAATAATATTCCAGAACAATGACTGTAATTTGCTGCGTTGCCTACTTGTAGGCACACTTTTTTTGATATGTGAATCAAAACTATAACGAGGCAAAACCATGAATCACAAATACATTCTCACCAAACAGTCGCAATACGCTGGTGAACACGAAATTCATAATGCCACAACGGGTTGTACATATATGCCAAGGGTGGAGAATCTCATCAAACTAGGGCTTCATTCCTCAAGTCAAAGCGCCTTAGAGCATGCAAAAAACACATTCCCTGAGCTTAAAATAAACGGCTGTTATTATTGCTGCCACGCCTGTCACACGTCATAGCAAACCATAAAGAAACCACACACGTTGCTCAATACTGGCGCGTGCCACCTTTACTAGTCCATTAGGCTAGAATCAGCTCGTCATTACATGATGACGGGCTTTTTTATCGAGAATGGTCAATCTCAATGAGATCAGTTTAAGGCGCTGACCAGCCAAACTCAGCACACAGTTTTTGCCACGTTTCATCTAACCCCGCTTCAATGGTAATTTCTCGCTGAGTAAATGGATGAACAAACTTAAGGGAAGAAGCGTGAAGCAAGAGTCTATGCGAGTCGTACACTTCTCTAAACAACTTGTTGTGTTTACCGTCACCATGTGTCGTATCACCAACGATTGGATGGCGTAGATGAGCCATATGGCGTCTGAGCTGGTGTTTTCGTCCAGTCAGTGGCTTCATCTCCATTAAGCAGTAACGAGTGGTCGGAAAGCTCCCCGTAGAATGGGGGATTTCGACTTGAGCCAGTGGTTGATAGTCAGTGATCGCTTCTTGTGCTTCTTTATCTTGGCTAGCATGCTTATCTGCAATTTTGTCCAACTCAACCTTAAGTGCATAGTCGAGACGACCGGATTCCATGATCCAACCGCGAACAATCGCATGATAGGTTTTTTCCATCTCGTGATTCGCAAACATCGGCATCACTTGAGACGCAACCTCACTTGATAATGCAAAAATAAGAACACCGGAAGTTGGTCTATCCAAGCGATGAAGCGGAAAGACATGCTGACCAATTTGGTCACGCAATGTTTGCATGACAAATTGAGTTTCGTGCTTATCCAGCCAGCTGCGATGAACTAACATACCCGCAGGTTTGTTGACGGCAACGAAATACTCGTCTTGATATACGATCTCCAGCACTAGCGGCATTCCTCATCTAACTTTTGAATAATTGTAACTAAAGGTGTTAATTGCGGCTGTTCTTTCCAGCACTCCTCAAAGTAAGGCGCAATTGAAAATCCGCTCGGTAGTGGCTGATTTTGTTCTATCAGCAAACGGATACGGGCAATGAAGATCCACTGCAACCACTCGCTTGGCGTTAAGGTGTCAATGGCAAACGGCTGCTGACTACTCAGTGCCCGTTTGCTTGGGGGTGTCGCTTGCCACTGACCAAGTTGTTGCATCAACAACTCTAACTCGTCGATAAGCTCGGTCAATTGTTTCACTTTTGTCATTAATCTTTGTTTGGAACCTTGAAAATTGGCAATAGAATACCATTTATAGAGTAAATAAAGTTAGGACAATTGCTTCAATGGAAACCATTCATACTCTCACTCAACTCCTTACCGACAGTGATTGCCAATATCAGGTCTTTGATCTTGGACGTCGTATTAAACAGATCGACGCAAAGGTCTTTGCTGACGCTGAAAAAGGCCAGCTTGCCTATCCCTATCCAATGCAGCGTAAGGCACACATCGCTATCGCCTACTGGAATCAAGAGCAGCAGCCTTGGATTTGGTTTCTAAAATTTGAATTAGATGAGCGTGGCTTACTTAAACAAGCAGATATTGGTAATTTCATCAAATATGTCATTGAAGCAATGGGCACGCGTCTTAGCCAAGAGCTAAGTGAAGAGCAACAAGACAAACTGGCAAACAATCCCTATACCTTTAAGCCGGCGGACGACAAAATGGCGGTCTTTCATAGCCAAGTCCGCGCGGCGTTGAATTTACCTTGCAGCCAGTACTACGAACATGCGCAATTATACTTTGCAGGCGGGTTGGAATGGGATAAATGGCACACAGTTGGTTTACAAGGGGTGACTGATATCTGTGCGCGACTTGGGCAGGAACAAAATGGCGTCAATGCCCGTAAGGCACTAAAACATCTGCCTTCCGAACCTCTCTATGCCTTGCTAGGTGCGCTTGAACATACCGAGTTACCAACAAAACTCGCACAAAACCTTGCCGAAATGGCTCAAACACAGATTGACAGTCACGATCCAGATCTCTTCCTACTCTCCGCGCTCACGAGAGCCTTGTCCGGAGCAGAGGAAGCCATCGCTCAACCTATCATTGGTAAGATTCTTTCAAGTGCGCGTTTGAGTCATCAAGAGGTACTGATTGGTATCGCGGGACGATGCTGGCACTGGTTAAGAGAGGCCGATATTGCCGAACAATTCCTACTGCGCCTCGCACAGACGGGAAACCAGACACTGTTTAACCAGCTATTCGCCGATTTGGTGATGCTCCCTGAGCTGCGTATGGTACTGCTTCCTTTGCTTCACTCCAGCCCATCAGAAGAGTTGGCAAAAGCACTGATTAACCTACAGCAAGCCGCTAAGGCGTAATGATGGTTTATGACCTGTTCGCCATCCTCGCACTTGCCATTGTATGCCTAATTTTTTGGCAACAAAGACGGCAGGCAGAGTTAGCGAAAAGTATCGCCTCTCGAAAATGTAAAGAGCTCGATTTGCAGTTGCTGAGCGTGGCGCTTAAAGGTCACAAACTGAAAACGCCAGACGGTGTCTGGCGTTGGCATTCGGTTTATCAGTTCGAGTTTTCATCGCTTGGTGATGACTGCTATCAAGGCCACATCTTTATGCAAGGTTTCCAACTAGCCAAGGTGGAGTTGCCGCCACATCGGATGTAAAGACAAACTCATCATAGGGACCAAACGTATCTTGTTTGTGGGCATTCAATACGAAACCAAGTTTCTTGAGAATTCGAATCGACGCCTCATGATCGACATTGGCGGTAGCGATAACTCGCTCTAAGTTCAAATCTCTTGCTGCTTTGGAAAAGAAAGCCTGCACCACTTCACTGGCAATACCTCTGCCCCAGTACTCTTTGTCAAAGATATAACCAAGCTCAGGAAGCGTGTCTAAATCAGAAATAAACACGTGTCCCATGTACTCTCTTGTGTGACTATCAAGCACTGCCATCGCAAATATGGTGCGATCATTGAGTACTTTCTCAAACTGTTTTTTAGCAGAAGATACCGTCTGTGCTCCATTCATCTGAGCACGGTTAATAGCACAACAGTTGAGCATCAAAAATTCAGATTGTAGAGAGTCGTTATAAGGGACCAATAACGATCGGCGAGTCACTATCGTCATGACACATCCTTGTAAGCAGCAATAATTGTCTTTTAAAACAAAGCCGAGAAGTTAAACCAACTGATGGCAATCTTTATTGATCTAGAACGTTTTTTGGCACGTTGTTGTTTGAGTTTTTCTAAAGGTGAGATCTAAGAAAAGCCCCGATACGTTAGTATCGGGGCTATAGTCTTACTCGCAGCAGTCCGGCTACAAAAGTTGCTCCATGCATCTTCCATAATAGTTACTGAATCCTTCAGTATTGTCCTAACTTCGCCGTCCTAGCGGTGTCCTAATCATCCTGATAGCTAACATCCCCGTCAGCTCACTTCACTTGTTCCTTGAGCGGTGTCCTTAGTATCATCCTGATACTGTCCTGACCTCATCCTCGAGGTGTCCATTGCCTTTCCTTAGTCACCAACCATCCTAGCTAGTGAACGTATCCATACAATGTCCTTTCGCTCCATGCCTGATCAACTATCCTAGTCAACCCTTCTTCTTCCTGAAGACTCCAATCCTTGGTTTTCCTGTTCCGAGTCAGCATCCTACCGACAGGTTCTAATTTACCCTATTAGCGTTTAGGTACAATCCATCTGTAAAAAATAATTTTTGGCTTCGTTGTTCACAAAAGCAACAAAGCATTAAGTATCAATAGCTTATAATAAATAATCCATCTATCCGCCCGTTTAAAACACAGATTGTCTTACAACACTTGTAAGATATATCTCACACGACTTTTCTTAATTTTCCATTAGTCAATAAATCATAGGACCAGTATTATTACCCTTATCAGCACAACGGAGGTTTTATGCTTACTCAAGACGTTAGCCAAGAGCTAAGAAGTATCCTTGAACAGTTACAATCAGAAGGGAAAGAGCCAACGGTTGCTCTGGTGAAGGCTAGATTGAGCACGACTGTACCCATGCCAGCGTTGATCACAACAATCAAAAGCTGGAAAAGCGCAAACCACGTACCCAAGGTAGAAGTCGCCGCTCAAAGCTCAGGTTCTGAAATGGAGCGAATAGCTGAACTCGAAGTGCAAGTCGCCAACTTAACAGAAAGACTTATAGCGCTGGAGAAGAAGTTCGATAGATAAGTGGATATCACTGGGCTGATTCATTTGACAGCGATGGAAGCCGTGAACCACTCTTTTAAACACAAACAAAAAAGGCTTGGCGTATTGCCAAGCCTTTTAGTATCCACGGTTGAATTACCAACCTGTTACTTCGCGTAGACCTTTACCGATATCAGCAAGAGACTTAACCGTCTTAACGCCCGCAGCTTCTAGTGCAGCGAACTTGTCTTCTGCTGTACCTTTACCACCAGAGATGATCGCACCAGCATGGCCCATACGCTTGCCTGGAGGAGCAGTAACACCAGCGATGTAAGAAACGACTGGCTTAGTGACGTGCTCTTTAATGAACGCTGCCGCTTCTTCTTCAGCCGTACCACCGATTTCACCGATCATTACGATAGCTTCTGTTTCAGGATCTTCTTGGAACAACTTCAGAATATCGATGAAGTTTGAACCTGGGATTGGGTCACCACCAATACCGACACAAGTCGACTGACCAAAACCTTCGTCAGTAGTTTGCTTAACTGCTTCGTAAGTTAGTGTACCTGAACGAGATACGATCCCCACTTTACCTTTCTTGTGGATATGACCAGGCATGATACCAATCTTACACTCGTCAGGAGTGATAAGCCCCGGACAGTTAGGACCGATCATACGAACGCCAGTTTCTTCTAGCTTCACTTTCACGTCGATCATATCTGTTGTAGGGATACCTTCAGTGATAGTTACGATTAGCTCGATGCCCGCATCAATCGCTTCAAGGATGGCATCTTTACAGAAAGGTGCTGGTACGTAGATAACTGTTGCTGTTGCGCCAGTTGTTTCTACTGCTTCACGTACTGTGTTGAATACAGGAAGACCTAGGTGTGTTTGACCGCCTTTACCAGGAGAGACACCACCAACCATTTGTGTGCCGTATGCGATAGCTTGCTCAGAGTGGAAAGTACCTTGACCACCAGTGAAACCCTGACAGATTACTTTCGTGTCTTTATTAATTAGTACAGACATTATTTGCCCTCCGCAGCAGCAACAACTTTCTGAGCTGCGTCTGTTAGAGACTCAGCTGCAATGATATCAACATCAGAATTAGCAAGAACTTCGCGACCTAAGTCTGCGTTAGTACCTTCTAGACGAACAACAACAGGTACGTTTACACCTACCTCTTTAACCGCACCAATAATACCTTCAGCGATCATGTCACAACGTACGATACCACCGAAGATGTTAACGAGTACTGCTTTAACATTGTCATCAGAAAGGATGATCTTAAATGCTTCTGCTACACGCTCTTTTGTCGCACCACCACCTACATCTAGGAAGTTCGCTGGCTTACCACCGTGTAGGTTTACGATATCCATCGTACCCATTGCTAGGCCAGCACCGTTAACCATACAGCCAACGTTACCGTCTAGGGCTACGTAGTTCAGTTCCCACTGAGCTGCGTGCGCTTCGCGCTCATCTTCTTGCGAAGGATCGTGCATTTCACGTAGCTTAGGCTGGCGGTACATTGCGTTAGAGTCAATGTTGATCTTACCGTCTAGACACAGCAAGTTGCCTTCGCTAGTAATGACAAGAGGGTTGATCTCTAGTAGAGCTAGGTCGTACTGAGAGAACATGTTGCCAAGACCCATGAAGATCTTAACAAACTGCTTAATTTGGTCGCCTTCAAGACCTAGCTTGAACGCTAGCTCACGGCCTTGGTAAGCTTGAGGGCCTACTAGTGGATCGATAGCTGCTTTATGAATCAACTCTGGCGTTTCTTCTGCAACTTTCTCGATTTCAACACCACCTTCAGTTGAAGCCATGAATACAACTTTACGAGTTGCACGGTCAACAACCGCACCTAGGTAAAGTTCGTTAGCAATGTTTGATGCTTCTTCAACTAGGATTTTTGTTACAGGCTGGCCATTCGCGTCTGTTTGGTAAGTCACTAGGTTTTTACCTAGCCACTTTTGTGCGAACTCTTTAACGCCGTCTTTCGTATCGTGTAGCTCTACGCCACCCGCTTTACCACGTCCACCTGCGTGAACCTGACATTTGACTACTTTCTTCTCAGTAGAGATACGACCCGCCGCTTCAAAAGCTTCTTGTGGTGTATCACACGCGTAACCTTCCGGTACAGGCAAACCGAATTCTGCAAACAGCTGTTTGGCTTGGTATTCATGCAAATTCATTTTGATATTCCGTTTATTTTATTATTTCCATAACGGCGCTGTTTTAGCACTCGTCTGTAGGGTCTTCTCAAATCAACCGCGATCTATTTTCTAGTAGCTTAACGATTCAAATGAAGGCCAGACAGTTGAGCTAGTCTAGCCTTTAAAACTATCGCACGCCTAGCCAGAATGACTGACTAGACGTTTTGGCGATATTAAACGTCTAATAGCAGACGTGCTGGATCTTCTAGCAACTCTTTAATCGTCACTAGGAAGCCCACTGATTCACGACCATCGATTAAACGGTGATCGTAAGACAGCGCAAGGTACATCATCGGCAGAATTTCTACTTTGCCATCAACTGCCATTGGGCGATCTTGAATCTTGTGCATACCAAGAATCGCTGATTGTGGCGGGTTGATAATTGGCGTAGACATCAGTGAGCCAAATACACCACCGTTAGTGATAGTGAAGTTGCCACCCATCAAGTCTTCAACCGTCAGTTTTCCATCACGACCTTTGATGGCTAGATCTTTGATACCTTTTTCGATATCAGCGAAGCCTAGTGTGTCACAATCTTTTAGAACTGGAGTGACTAGACCGCGTGGCGTAGATACCGCCATGCTGATGTCGAAGTAGTTGTGGTAAACGATATCATCGCCATCAATCGACGCGTTGACTTCAGGGTAACGTTTCAGTGCTTCTGTCACCGCTTTCACGTAGAAAGACATAAAGCCTAAACGAATACCGTGACGCTCTTCGAACTGGTCTTTGTATTGCTTACGAAGATCCATGATTGGTTTCATGTTTACTTCGTTGAACGTCGTTAGCATTGCTGTGCTGTTTTTCGCTTCTAGAAGACGGTTAGCTACCGTCTTACGTAAACGCGTCATTGGCACACGCTTCTGGCTACGAGCAGCCGCTGGCGCATCAACAGCAGGAGCATCTGCTTTTGGTGCCGCTTTAGCGTTCGCAAGATGTGCTTCAATATCTTCACGAGTGATACGACCGCCTACACCAGTGCCTTTGACTTGGCTAGCTTCGAGGCCGTGTTCAGCAAGAAGACGACGAACTGCTGGGCTTAGTGCATCGTTGCTCTCTTCAGTTAGAGACGCTTTATGACGCTTATCTGGAGACGCTTCTGACTCTTCAGTCGTGTCCGTAGTCGGTTCACCCGCTACCGCACCTGGCTTAATACGAGCAATCAACTGCTTAGAAAGTACTGTTGCGCCTTCTTCTTCAATAATGGCTTCCAGAATACCCGCTTCAGGTGCTGGTACTTCAAGTACTACTTTGTCTGTCTCGATATCAACCAGTACTTCATCACGCGCAACTAAGTCGCCTGGTTGTTTGTGCCATGTTGCCACTGTTGCATCAGCGACAGATTCAGGTAAATCTGGAACCAGAATTTCAATTGTCATATCTGTTTCTTCCTTTAACTTCTAGCTCTTAATCCGAAGTTTTTGTATTCACGTTAAGTGCGTCTTCAACCAACGCTTTCTGTTGTTTCAAGTGTACTGACATGTAACCTACTGCAGGTGATGCTGATGCTGGGCGACCAGCGTATTTAAGATCTGCACCTGCTGGGATGGCAGCACGGAAGTTGTGTTGGCTACAGTACCAAGCGCCTTGGTTTTGAGGCTCTTCCTGACACCAGACAAAATCTTCTACATTGGTGTATTGCTCAATGACAGCCTTAACTTCATCCAATGGGAATGGGTATAGCTGTTCAATACGAACAATCGCCACGTCATCCTGTTCATTGTTACGACGCTGCTCGAGCAGATCGAAGTAAACTTTACCAGAACAGAAAACAACGCGTTTCACCTTCGCAGCTTCTAGGTCATCAATCTCACCAATCGCCGCTTGGAATGTGCCTTCTGCTAACTCTTCAATGGTTGAAGTACATAGCGGATGACGAAGCAAAGATTTTGGAGACATAACCACTAGTGGACGGCGCATCGGTCTTACAACCTGACGACGAATCATGTGGTAAACCTGAGCCGGAGTTGAAGGAACAACAACTTGCATATTTTGTTCAGCACATAACTGAAGGTAACGTTCTAAACGAGCAGACGAGTGCTCAGGACCCTGACCTTCATAACCGTGCGGTAGTAGCATTGTTAGGCCACATAGACGTGCCCACTTCTGCTCACCAGATGAGATGAACTGGTCGATAACAACTTGTGCACCGTTAGCAAAATCACCGAACTGCGCTTCCCAAATCGTTAAGCCGCCAGGCTCAGCCGTCGCGTAACCGTACTCAAACGCAAGTACTGCTTCTTCAGATAGCACTGAGTCGAAGACCTCGAACGGACCTTGCTTATCATGAATGTTCGCTAGCGGAACAAACGTACTAGCATCATTTTGGTTATGCAGTACCGAGTGACGGTGGAAGAAAGTACCACGACCAGAATCCTGACCTGAGATACGAATACGCTTACCGTCATCAAGCAAAGTGGCGTAGGCAAGTGTTTCTGCCATACCCCAGTCAATTGCCTTCTCACCACTTAACATTGCTGTACGGTCATTGTATAGCTTGTTAACGCGGCTCTGTAGTTTGTGGCTTTCTGGATACTGACAAATACGTTGACCAAGCTCGACTAGACGACCTTTGTCAAACTCGTTTTTCCACTCAACGTCCCAGTCATGTCCAAGATATGGCGACCAGTCAACAGAGTGCAATGCCATCGGGCGCCACTCTTTAACAACCACTTCGCCGCGGTCTAGAGCGTCACGATATTCATTCACTAGCTGCGTCGCTGTATCGATCCCGAAGTCACCGCGCTCAATCAACACGTCTGCGTAAAGCTTACGTGGCGTTGGGTGCTTCTTGATCTTTTGATACATCAGTGGCTGAGTCGCATTTGGCTCATCAGCTTCGTTGTGACCGTGGCGACGGTAACAAACAAGATCGATCACCACATCGCGCTTAAATTCATTACGGTAATCAAGAGCGATACGAGTAACGAAGGCGACCGCTTCTGGGTCATCAGCGTTAACGTGGAAAATTGGCGCCTGAACCATCTTAGCGATGTCAGTACAGTACATAGTCGAACGGGTATCGTTCGGGTTTGACGTAGTGAAACCTACTTGGTTATTAACTACGATACGAACCGTACCGCCAACACGGAAACCGCGAGCTTGCGACATGTTGAAGGTTTCAGCTACAACACCCTGACCTGCGATCGCTGAGTCACCATGAATGGTAATAGGAAGCACAGTTGAACCATCAGTATCACCTAAACGATCCTGACGAGCACGAACCGAACCGATAACTACTGGGTTAACAATCTCAAGGTGAGACGGGTTGAATGCTAGCGCTAAGTGGACATCGCCACCTGGTGTTGCGAAGTCAGCAGAGAAACCTTGGTGATATTTAACATCACCCGTCCCCCACGAATCGCCATGCTTACCCGCAAACTCATCAAATAGGTCTTGTGGTTTCTTACCAAGAACGTTAACCAGCATGTTAAGACGTCCGCGGTGAGCCATACCAATAACGACTTCGCGCATACCGCTCTTACCGGCATGACGGATTAACTCTTTAGTCATTGGGATTAGCGCATCACCACCTTCAAGCGAGAAACGTTTTGCACCTGGGAATTTTGCTCCTAAGTAACGCTCCAAGCCTTCCGCTGCTGTCAGCTCTTCAAGAAATTCTTGTTTTTCTTCCTTGCTGAACGTTGGTTGGCCAACGACTGATTCCAAACGCTGCTGGATCCAACGTTTTTGCTCAGTGTCAGTCATGTGCATGTATTCAGCACCAACCGAACCACAATAGATTTTGTTCAGCGAAGAGTGGATGTCTCTCAACTTCATTGTATCTTTGCCAATAGCAAAAGAGCCTACGTTGAAAGTTTCTTCAAGATCATCTTGTGTAAGATTATGGAATGAAGGATCTAGCTCCGCCACTGGTGGACGTTGCCATAAACCTAAAGGGTCAAGCTGAGCCGCTTCGTGACCACGAAAGCGATAAGCATTGATTAATTGAAGTACTTTTACCTGTTTAGCGTCGACATCAGGATCACTAACTTGGACATTGTAATGCTTCGTTTCTTGAGCGAGTCGTCGGAAGTAGTCACGGACACGTGAGTGTGGTTGTTCGACCACCTCTTCTGATGGCTTAGGTAAACCATCAAAAACACGTTTCCACTCCTCACTTACCAGATCGGGATCACTTAGATACAGTTCGTAGAGGTCCTCTACATACGTTGCATTGGCGCCAGCCAAGTGTGAAGACTCGAGCCACGCCTTCATCACGCCGTTGTGCATATTTTCCCTTAACCAGTAGTTTTCACGTTTGCTTCGGTCTACGCCGAGCTATTAAGAGCCGACCTAGGATAGGTCGGCAATTTGTTGTTAATTACACCGAACGATTAACCAGCATCGTTTTGATATGACCGATAGCTTTCGTCGGATTTAGTCCTTTAGGACAAACACTTACACAATTCATGATGCCGTGGCAACGGAAAACGCTAAATGCGTCATCAAGATTTGATAGACGTTCATCTGTTGCTGTATCGCGGCTATCAATTAACCAACGGTAAGCGGCTAGTAGACCAGCTGGACCAATAAATTTGTCAGGGTTCCACCAGAAAGACGGACATGAAGTTGTACAACATGCACACATGATACATTCGTACAGACCATCTAGATGAGCACGCTCGTCAGGTGTTTGCAGATTCTCACGTGATGGCGGCAGAGCACCGTCATCAATCAAGAAAGGCTTAACTTTCGCATAGTTATCGTAGAACTGCGTCATGTCAACAATAAGATCTCGAACCACTGGCAGACCTGGTAGTGGGCGAATCACAATCTTGTCTGCTTTAAGAGCAGATAGCGGTGTGATACACGCAAGACCATTCTTACCGTTCATGTTCAGACCGTCTGAACCACATACGCCTTCACGGCATGAACGGCGGAATGAGATGCTTGGATCTTGCTCTTTCAGCAGGATTAAAGCATCCAGTAGCATCATGTCAGAACCATCTTCCACTTCAAGTGTGTAGTCTTTCATGTATGGCTTTTGGTCGACGTCCGGATTGTAGCGGTACAAAGAGAAATTCAGTTTCATATTCTTATTCTCCTTTCCTTAGTACGTACGAGCTTTCGGTGGAAACGCTTCACGGTGAACCGGTTCCATGTTTACGTCACGCTTGCTCATGCCTTCCGTTTCTGGATTGTAGATAGAGTGACATAGCCACTGCTCATCATCACGATCTGGGAAGTCAAAACGAGCGTGCGCACCGCGGCTTTCTGTACGGTAGTTTGCCGCTACAGCAGTTGCGTAAGCTGTTTCCATTAAGTTTTCTAGCTCAAGACACTCAATACGTTGCGTGTTGAACTCAGTTGACTTGTCAGCAAGGTGTGCGTTCTTCAGACGCTCACGGATTACCTTCAGCTCTTCTAGACCTTTAGCCATAGCATCGCCTTCACGGAATACCGAGAAGTTGTTCTGCATACATCTTTGTAGATCTTTACGAATTTGCGCTGGGTCTTCACCCTCAGTGCTGTTTTCCCAACGGTTGTAACGCTCTAGAGAACGTTCGATATCCGCTTCTGTCGCTGGTTTCGCTTCCGCTTGCTTCGCTAGAGTTTCACCTAGGTGCAGACCTGTTGCACGACCAAATACGACTAAGTCTAGTAGTGAGTTACCACCTAGACGGTTAGCACCGTGAACCGATACAGACGCAATCTCACCACAAGCAAATAGGCCTTGAACCTCAACGTCCGCGCCATTTGCATCTTGCTTGATTGCCTGACCAGATACCTGAGTTGGGATACCACCCATCATGTAGTGACAGGTTGGGATGACTGGAATTGGCTCTTTAACTGGGTCAACGTGTGCAAACGTACGAGACAGTTCACAAACACCAGGTAGACGTGACTCTAACGTCTCTTTACCTAGGTGATCCAGTTTCAGTTTAATGTGAGGACCCCATGGACCATCGCAGCCACGGCCTTCACGAATTTCGATCATCATTGAACGAGCAACAACGTCACGACCAGCAAGGTCTTTCGCGTTTGGTGCATAACGCTCCATAAAGCGCTCGCCATCTTTGTTTAGGAGGTAACCACCTTCACCACGACAACCTTCAGTTACAAGAACACCTGCACCTGCGATACCCGTTGGGTGGAACTGCCACATTTCCATATCTTGCATAGGTACGCCAGCACGTAGTGCCATACCAACACCATCACCCGTGTTGATGTGAGCGTTAGTTGTTGATGCGTAGATACGACCTGCACCACCCGTTGCTAGGATGGTCGCTTTAGCTTTGAAGTAACAAACTTCACCCGTTTCCATACATAGCGCTGTACAACCTAGAACAACACCATCTTCATTCTTAACAAGGTCAAGTGCATACCACTCAGAGAAAACCGTTGTTTTGTGTTTGATGTTTTGTTGGTAAAGCGTGTGTAGAAGCGCGTGACCTGTACGGTCAGCAGCCGCTGCGGTACGAGCAGCCTGCTCGCCACCAAAGTTTTTCGACTGACCGCCAAAAGGACGTTGGTAGATAGTACCGTTGTCAAAACGAGAGAAAGGTAGACCCATTTTCTCTAGTTCGATAACTGACTCAGGACCGTTCTTACACATGTACTCGATAGCGTTTTGGTCGCCGATGTAGTCTGAACCTTTAACGGTATCGTACATATGCTGTTCCCAGTGGTCTTCATGTGCGTTACCTAACGCAACCGTGATACCACCCTGTGCTGATACCGTGTGAGAACGAGTAGGAAAAACTTTAGAAAGCAACGCACATGATAGGCCTTGCTCAGAAATTTGTAGCGCAGCACGCATGCCTGCACCACCAGCGCCGATTACAACGGCATCAAATTCGCGAACTGGAATAGACACTTACGCACCCCACAGAATAAATAGACCAGAGAAGAAGTAACCAAACAGTACAGCGATAATGCCTAACTGTAGGCCGCCACGAAGCTTAGCGCACTTGATGTAGTCAGTAAGAACTTGCCACAAGCCAATCCATGCGTGGATTAAAACACAAACTAACGCTAGCATCGTGAACACTTTAGTGAATGTGCCACCAAAGAACTGAGTCCAAGATACGTAAGAAATATCCGTGAAAGCACAGAAGCTAACCAGATAAATAGTATAAAGTGTCATGATGATCGCAGTCGCACGAATCAATAGGAAATCGTGGACACCATTACGACCAAAAGATGAAATATGTTTTACCATACCATTACCCCCGCCAATAGAGACAGAACGGCTGTAGCTGCGAATGCAACCTTAGCGCTCATTGCACCAGATTCCAGCTCTTCAAAATGACCCATATCCATCAGTAGGTGACGAACACCACCAGCGATGTGATAGGCCAAAGCCGTTAAGATGCCCCATAAGATAAACTTCACAAAGAAACCGTCTACAATATCAACAGCCTCTGCATAACCGACTGGGGAGGATAGCGAAATGGATAATAACCACAGCAAAATTCCGACAGCCACAAACGTAATCACACCGGAGACACGGTGTAAGATAGATGCGATTGCAGTGATCGGAAAGCGAATGGTCTGTAAATCTAAATTAACAGGTCTTGACTTTCTTTCTTTCACGGGCTTGCTCACTCAGCTCCATTGAGCATTTATAGTTATGAACGAATTTTGATTGCAAACCTACAAAAGTTAACATTTATTTAACAGTTGACTGCAACAATTGTCGGAGTATTTTGTAAAATAATTGTTAACAACAAGGATTAAAACTTCACCTCACATTTGTTTCAAGCCTTGAATTTATAAGGTTTCCACCAAAATTTACTGCGCCACTATACGGCTGGCAACATTCTAATACAATTGATGTAACAATTTTTGCTACACAGACCAGATTTTTAACGTTACACCTTCAAAAAATCATAACAAGTGCACACATCAGAGGAGAAAAATTGACTTTGATAACGAACACACGTACAAAAATGTCACACAAACATCCTGGACGGATTAAATAATAAACAAAGGAGATTGTTATGGCAGATAAGAAAGCTACCCTTCACGTTGAAGGTCAAGCGCCTATCGAGCTACCAATTACTGAAGGTGTTTTAGGCACACCAGTAATTGACGTTCGTAAACTGGGAGCAAACGGATTTTTCACTTTTGACCCAGGTTTTCTTGCCACTGCATCCTGTGAATCTCAAATCACCTACATCGATGGCGGCAAAGGTATTCTTTTGCACCGCGGTTACCCGATTGATCAGCTAGCTAATAATGCTGATTATTTAGAAGTATGTTACATCCTTCTTTATGGTGAAGCCCCTACACGTGAGCAATACGAGCAGTTCAAAACAACAGTAACTCGTCACACTATGGTCCATGAGCAAATCGCAAGCTTCTTCCACGGCTTCCGTCGTGATGCTCACCCAATGGCTGTAATGTGTGGTGTTGTTGGCGCATTAGCTGCTTTCTACCACGATTCACTCGACATTAATAATGACGTACACCGTGAGATCACGGCATTCCGACTATTGTCAAAAATGCCAACACTTGCGGCAATGTGTTACAAGTACTCAGTTGGTCAGCCGTTCATTTACCCACGTAATGACCTAAGCTATGCAGAGAACTTCCTACACATGATGTTCGCTAACCCATGTGAAGAGTATGAAGTTAATCCTGTTGTTGCTCGCGCAATGGACAAGATCTTCACTCTACACGCAGACCATGAACAGAACGCATCGACGTCTACTGTACGTCTAGCTGGTTCTTCAGGCGCTAACCCGTTTGCATGTATTGCGGCTGGTATCGCATCACTTTGGGGCCCTGCTCACGGCGGTGCTAACGAAGCGTGCCTGAAGATGCTTGAAGAGATCGGTAGCGTAGACAACATCCCTGAGTATGTTGCACGCGCGAAAGATAAAGATGACCCGTTCCGCCTAATGGGCTTCGGTCACCGCGTTTACAAGAACTACGATCCACGCGCAACTGTAATGCGAGAAACGTGTCACGAAGTGCTTAAAGAGCTAAACATCCAAGATCCACTGCTTGATGTAGCAATGGAACTTGAGCGTATTGCCCTTTCTGACGAATACTTCGTATCTAAGAAACTATACCCGAACGTAGATTTCTACTCAGGTATCATTCTTAAAGCGATTGGTATTCCAGTTTCTATGTTTACGGTAATCTTTGCTCTATCACGCACGATTGGCTGGATTGCACACTGGAACGAAATGCACAGCGACCCACTTAACCGTATCGGTCGTCCTCGTCAGCTTTACACAGGTGAAGTTCAACGTGAATTCTCGCCTATCCACGAGCGTGAATAGTTTCTAATTCTCAGGGATTAGAATCTAGAAGAGTTAAGGGTTGATGCGAGAGCATCAGCCCTTTTTTAGAGTCGAGAAAATCTCGAAGGGCGTAGCCCGTTCTAAATTCTCGCAGGACGAAGTCCGTTCTCGAAGCGAAGCGTTTTAGTATCTAGAAGGGCACAGCCCATCCTTTTCCTAAACTGGATTATCAATGTCGATAAATGTCACATCTAACCCGTGCTCCTGTGCCAACCATTCACCCAGAGCTTTGATCCCGTAACGTTCAGTGGCATGGTGGCCGGCAGCAAAGTAGTGCACCCCCATTTCACGAGCCGTGTAGGTCGTACGTTCAGATATCTCACCCGAAATAAACGCATCAAGTCCGAGACGAACTGCCAATTCAATGTAGTCCTGACCACCACCGGTGCACCAGCCGATGGTCTCAATGAGTTTACTGTCATCTTCAGGTGCGATGTGGAGAGGTTGGCGATTAAGCACTTTATCAATTTTATGGGCGAACTCACCACCAGACATAGGCGGGTTTAGGCGACCAAACATTGCGACAGATTGTTCATGACCTTCCATTCCCCCTTCGACCTCAATGTCGAGCAGGCGTGCAAGTTCCGAGTTGTTACCTAATTCAGGGTGAATATCTAAAGGCAGATGGTAACCCAGTAAGTTGATATCATTTTTTATCAGGCTACGAATGCGTTTCCCTTTCATGCCACGAATCGGTTCAGGTTCGCCTTTCCAGAAATAACCGTGATGGACAATAATTGCATCCGCATTGAGTTCGATCGCTTTATCAATCAATGCCTGTGAAGCGGTTACGCCCGTCACGACTTTCTCAATGGTCTCTTTGCCTTCAATTTGGAGCCCGTTTGGCGCATAGTCCTTGATCAACTGCGGAGACAGCTTCTCATTCAGAATCTTTTCTAGTTTTAAGTTGTTCATTCTCTTGTCCGATCGATGACTGTTTACTTAGTTGCTTCAAAGTGTATTCCAACCATAGCAACGATACCAGCAGCTCGTTACAATAGTGCCAAACCCAAATTATCAGGTCTTTGGATGAGCCAACTCGAACGTTTCTATCACTGGATAGCGGCTGCGCCTTCACTATTTGAATTAAAAGCCCCTTTCGAGAGCCTTGAACACTTGATACCTCCCCCACTGGAAGCGAGTGAATATCGTGGTAATCCTAGACTCGGTTTTCTCTATCAATATTTGTGTACAGAACTACTCAAGCATAGCGGTCACTATCAGTTAGAAGCCGAAGAGATTCAGGTCAACCAGCCGTCAGGTCAGACGCTTGGTGCCATTGATCTCATTTTAAGCAACACTATTGAGCAACGATTGGAGCATTGGGAAGTCGCCATAAAGTTCTACCTATTGCACCAAGGTACATGGTATGGACCGAATGCTCACGACCAACTCGATATCAAACTCAATAGAATGTTATCTCATCAACTCAAGATGAGCGCTCGTCCTGAGTTCTTAACACAGTACCCACAATATGAAGATCTGTCAGAGCACTTACTCCTGCAAGGTCGACTTTATATCAATCCTTTTTCCCCTGAAGAGGTTCCTCAACAGTGTTTAGGCTATCGATTGAATCACAGTCAGATTAGTGGCTATTGGTGTTATCAAAGTCAGTGGGAGCAGATTGGAGAACCACTCTACCCACTTGAAAAACCACAGTGGGCCACGGGGACGGATCTATTTGACACCCCGATAGATAAACCGAACGGGCGCTTTGTGCATGCACAGAGTAAAGAAGGACAGTTTTGGTTTGTTGTGCCGGATAGTTGGCCAGGGGCGAGTAGCGAGTAGCGAGTAGCGAGTAGCGAGTAGCGAGTAGCGAAAAATTAAAGGGCTGACGCTCGGCGTCAACCCTTTCTTGATACTGAAACTGCAACTTCAGACCATTGCTCGCCTTCTAGAAGGACGAAGCGTAGCCTAAGAGGCACCTTCGCTTTAAAGCCCAGCTTTAGCGAAAACCTGATTCACAATCTCTTGCGCTTCGGCTTCGATCTGTTTCAGGTGTTCTGCACCTTTAAAGCTCTCGCAATAGATTTTGTAAATATCTTCAGTACCTGACGGACGCGCTGCAAACCAGCCGTTTTCAGTCGTTACTTTAAGACCGCCAATCGCTGCGCCATTGCCCGGAGCATGAGTCAGACGCGCTGTGATAGCATCACCCGCTAAAGTCTCCGCCGTCACCATTTCAGCTGAAAGCTTCTTCAGTACCTCTTTTTGCGGGCCGTTCGCCACAGCTTGAATACGGTTGTATTCAGAAGTGCCGTGCTTAGCTGCAAGCTCTTCATAGTATTGCTGAGGATTTTTGCCAGTTACTGCGGTAATTTCAGCGGCTAGCAGACATAAAATAATGCCATCTTTGTCGGTTGACCAAGGCGTACCGTCCTTACGTAAGAAAGACGCCCCTGCACTCTCTTCACCACCAAAGCCAAACTTACCTTCGTAAAGGCCATCTACAAACCACTTAAAGCCCACAGGTACTTCGCATAGTTCGCGACCTAAGTCCGCGACAACTCGGTCAATCAAGGCACTTGATACTAGCGTCTTGCCTACCGCGACATCTTTACCCCAGCCTTCACGATGACGATATAGGTAGTCAATACACACAGCTAAGAAGTGGTTCGGGTTCATTAGGCCTTTCGGTGTAACAATACCGTGGCGGTCGTAATCTGGGTCATTACCAAACGCTAAATCATACTCATCTTTAAGTGCTAATAGGCCAGCCATCGCGTAAGGCGACGAGCAGTCCATACGTACCACGCCATCTTTATCTAGAGACATGAACTGGAACGAAGGATCAATCGCTTCACTGACCAAGGTTAAATCTAGATTGTACGCTGTTGCGATCTGACGCCAGTAATCAATGCCACTCCCCCCTAATGGATCGACACCAATTTTAAGATTCGATTTTTGAATCGCTTCCATATCGATCACATTCACTAAGTCATCGATGTATGGTTTCACAAGATCTTTTTGAATGAATAGCTCTGACGCTTTTGCTTGTGCTAACGGCATGCGTTTCACGCCTTGAAGCCCTTCAGCAATCAGTGCATTCGCACGATCTTGGATAGCCTGAGTCAGTTCACCTTCGGCAGGGCCACCATGTGTCGGGTTGTACTTAATACCACCATCTTGTGGTGGGTTATGGGAAGGCGTAATAACGATACCATCGGCTTTATCTTGGTTTACTAAATTGTGCGTCAGGATTGCATGAGAGACACCAGGTGTCGGGGTATAGCCGTTATTTTCCTGTACAATCACTTGCACACCATTGGCGACTAGCACTTCTACCACTGTCGAAAACGCAGGCTCAGAAAGTGCGTGAGTATCTTTACCCACAAAAAGTGGTCCTGTCGTTCCTTTTTCAGCACGTACTTCAGCAACAGCTTGAGCAATCGCCAGAATATGGTGCTCGTTAAAGGTCACTTTATCCGCCGTACCGCGATGACCAGAAGTACCAAATTCAACTTTGTGTGCTGGGTTTGAAGGATTAGGTTGGAGAAGGAAGTAATTTGAAACTAACGCTGGAATATTGTGTAGATCTTGCTGCTGAGCTTTTTGTCCCGCTCGTGGGTGCATCGCCATTTTGACATCCTTTCTAAAATACAGAGAAATAAAAAAACCTCATAATACGTGAACTATATAACGCATTATGAGGTTTGAATCAGATAATTTTGATTTTTAAATCGAGTTTGTCACTTTCTCGATGAGATCTGATGGGAAACTCATTCGCGTCATGAGTTGCTCAACCATCTGTCTTTTTCGACTGGTATTATTATTGGTAATAACCCAGAAAGGTGAACCTGGAATCGCTTTTGGCTTAGTCGTATTACCGTTGGCAAGTAGGGTCTGCTCGTTATCCGCGAAGTAAACTCGCTTACGGCCTTTAACTTGCGTTGCTTCAGAGAAACCATTTGGATTAATGTGATGCAGCGTAGATAAAACAAGCATGAAGCGATCAATCGCTTTTTTAAGACCAGCAAACTCATCGGAAATAAGCAGAGAACGCATCTCTTTGACACTGTCTACTGTCTCTTCTTTAATTGCATCTTTGCTAACCACTACACCCTTTGGTTGCGTCGCTACCTGCGGTTGGCTTGCTACCGAGTTCTGTACATCCGTCATCAATAGACGGCGTAAGATATCCGAAGCACTCTCGCCAATATGCTGGGTTTGACTTGCGATGTAACGGTATAGATCCTCATCAACCTCAATTGTTTTCATTCGCTTTTCACAATCTCTATGTTTAAACTCTGGGGGATTATAGCGAGATCTTTAAAGAGACTCTACGGTTAACCGGTAACGAATAAAATAAAATGTCACATCTGCTCAACTACAAAGTCGAAGGTGAGGGTCACACCATAGTTTTGATCCACGGTTTGTTTGGTAATTTGGACAACCTTGGGCTATTGGCTCGAGATTTGCGCCAAGATCATCAAGTGGTTAGTGTCGATCTAAGAAACCATGGTCAATCGTTTCAGAGCGAAGAGCACAGTTATCCGCTCATGGCGGAGGATGTCTACCAATTACTGACATCACTGGAGTTTAAGTCCTACACTCTTATTGGTCATTCAATGGGTGGAAAAGTGGCCATGAAGGTAGCTGAAATGGCAGCAGATCGAGTTGAAAAACTGATCGTTTTAGACATGGCGCCAGTAAAATACACGCAAAACCGCCACGACAATGTTTTCCAAGGATTACAGGCAGTTATTGCAGAGAAACCAGCTAACCGCAAGCAAGCTCTCGATATCCTCGCACAACATATTGAACTCGAAGGCGTGCGACAATTTCTTGGCAAGTCCTTATACAACAACGGCACTCATCTCGCGTGGCGTTTCAATGTAGAGAGCTTATTGTCTAACTATACGGAAATACTCGGCTGGCAACCTATCGAATCCATTGACACTCCGACCCTCTTTATCAAAGGAGGAGATTCAGATTACCTCACTGGTGAACATCAACCGCTCGTCCAGCGGCAATTTCGTCACGCCAAAGCTCATGTGATCGCGAATACTGGTCACTGGCTTCATGCAGAAAAGCCAGCTGAAGTGCTGCGTGCAATACGTAAATTTATTGCTTAAAACAGAATGAGAGGTCAGTTGTGCTCTGACCGTTAACTTTAGTGAGCAACAATGGTATAGTGCGGCGCAAGTAATTTGGCACAAAGGGATTCCATGCTTTACGACTACATGAATATGCTCGAGTCTATTGGTCTCGATCTACTTTTCGCGTCTATCTTTTTCTTGATTGGTATGGCGATAAAAGATGTCTTAAAAGCGGGTAATGTTCCCCCTTTCGGTCGTCGCATTGTATGGTTAGTCCTATTTCTTGGCTGTGCTGGGTTTATTGCTAAAGGCATTATCCAGCTAAGTTGGGAAGGTGGTGGTCTAGGCTGATCAAGTCGGGTCACAACAGATAATAGTTAAAGGTAACGAATCTATGGCAAGTGTAGGCATCTTCTTTGGTAGCGACACAGGTAACACTGAAGCTGTTGCAAAGATGATTCAAAAGCAACTAGGTAAACAACTGGTTCATGTTCAAGATATTGCGAAAAGTAGCAAAGAAGACATCGATAACTTCGACCTTCTTCTTCTTGGTATCCCAACATGGTACTACGGCGAAGCGCAATGTGACTGGGACGACTTCTTCCCAGAGCTAGAGCAAATTGATTTCTCAACTAAGCTAGTTGCGATCTTTGGTTGTGGTGATCAGGAAGACTACGCAGAGTACTTCTGTGATGCAATGGGTACAGTACGTGACATTGTTGAAGCGAAAGGCGGCACTATCCTTGGCCATACTTCTACTGAAGGCTACGAATTCGAAGCATCAAAAGGTCTAGTCGAAGGCGACGACAGCCTATTCGTTGGTCTATGTATTGATGAAGATCGTCAACCAGAACTGACTGAACAGCGCGTCATCAACTGGTGTAAGCAAATCCACGAAGAGATGTGCTTAGCAGAGCTAGAAGACTAATCGCAATTCAAGTTGTTTAAAACCTCCCATTGGGAGGTTTTTTTATGCTGTCTGTTGTTCACCCTCATCCCTGAATTGGGGTTTCTTCCTCACGTATAGCTTGCGCTGCACTTCAGAAACAATGTTGCCCTGTTTATCTTTGACATAGATAACAAACTCGGGGAAACATTTCTCACCTTCCGCCGTCTGCGACAGAATGTTTTGCAATTGATCGTCTGTCACTCGAAATTCGGCAAACAGATCACTCTGGCCGGGCTTAATGAAGTTGATACTGGCTTCCTTATCCCAAACGTAATACCGTTCACCCAGAATCCCCATCAGCATCAGAGAGTAAGTTGGATCGGTTAAAGAAAAAATACTGCCACCATATTGGGTTCGGTTGGCATTTTTGTTCCACCAACGCAGCTTCAATTTCATTTTAACTTCACGAAAGTCATCACTGATCGATAGGATTTTAATGCCAGCCCCCCAAAACGGAGGCCATGAGTTGAGAGCAAATTTAACCACACCTGGCTTATAGATTTTCGCCAAAGACTTATTCATTGTTCTTCCCTAACTGTGTCTAATTGCGAATTGTTAACTGATTGTAACTGGTCGGATGTCCTTTATCAGTGACTTTGCACTAGTTTATAGAAAAATACTAGTAACCCCTTGAAGTTCGTGGTTTATTGTTGATGTCTACTACCCTATAATGATAGGAATATTGAATTCTGTTAATTACTGCAGATCATCAACAGGAAAGTATATGTCAGACAATAACCAAGCGCTCAAGGATGCAGGTCTAAAGGTAACCCTTCCTAGACTTAAGATTTTAGAAGTCCTACAGCAGCCAGACTGCCAACATATTAGCGCTGAAGATTTATATAAGAAGCTGATTGATCTAGGGGAAGAGATCGGTCTAGCTACCGTTTACCGCGTATTAAACCAATTTGATGATGCAGGTATCGTAACTCGCCACCACTTCGAAGGTGGTAAATCTGTGTTTGAACTCTCTACACAGCACCATCATGACCACTTAGTGTGTCTTGATTGCGGTGAGGTTATCGAATTTTCGGACGACGTAATTGAAGAGCGTCAGAAGGAAATTGCTGCCAAATACAACGTGACGCTAACCAACCACAGCCTATACTTGTACGGTAAGTGCAGTGATGGTACGTGCAAAGGCAATCCAGACGCGCACAAAGCTAAATAATAAAAAAAGCACCCTAGGGTGCTTTTTTAACAAGCATAGTGCTCATCTCTGAAGCGAAAAAAATGCCAGTTTCAAGACTGGCATTTGTGGTCACTTTGGTTGTGATTACTGAGCTTCGATCTTCGCCCAAGTATCACGCAAACCAACGGTACGGTTAAAGACCAACGCATCGGCTTTAGAGTCTTTAGCATCAGCGCAGAAGTAACCCATACGCTCAAACTGGTAACCTTTCTCACCCTCTGCATCCGCTAGGCTAGGCTCAACAAAGCCGTTTAGTTTTACCAATGAGTCTGGGTTAATTGTCTCAGCGAAGTTATCTGCTGCTGCTGGGTTTGGCACGGTAAACAGACGATCATACAGACGAATTTCAGCTGGTAGGCCTTTATCTGCTGATACCCAGTGAATAACACCTTTCACTTTACGACCATCCGCAGGGTTCTTACCTAGCGTTTCATTGTCGTAGCTACAGAAGATAGTTGTGATGTTACCTTCTGAATCTTTCTCTACGCGTTCCGCTTTGATCACGTAAGCACCGCGCAAACGAACTTCTTTACCAAGAACTAGACGCTTGTACTTTTTGTTACCTTCTTCACGGAAGTCTTCACGTTCGATCCAAAGTTCACGAGTAAATGGCACTTCACGCTCGCCCATTTCAGGTTTGTTTGGATGGTTCGCGACAGTCAGTGACTCAATGTTACCTTCCTCGAAGTTTTCAATAACAATCTTAACAGGATCTAGCACCGCCATCGCGCGTGGTGCGTTCTCATTCAGATCATCACGAATACAAGACTCTAGTGAGCCCATTTCGATCATGTTTTCTTGCTTAGTCACACCGATACGTTTACAGAACTCACGGATTGAAGCAGGCGTGAAGCCACGACGACGTAGACCTGAGATTGTCGGCATACGCGGGTCATCCCAGCCATCAACCAGTTTTTCTGTGACTAGTTGGTTCAGCTTACGCTTAGACATTACTGTGTATTCAAGATTCAGACGGCTGAACTCGTACTGACGAGGTTGGCAATCAATAGTGATGTTCTCAAGAACCCAGTCATACAGACGGCGGTTGTCTTGGAACTCTAACGTACAGATTGAGTGTGTAATGCCTTCTAACGCATCAGAAATACAGTGCGTGAAATCGTACATTGGGTAAATGCACCATTTATTGCCTGTTTGGTGATGTTCAGCAAAACGAACACGGTAAAGCACAGGATCGCGCAGTACGATGAAAGAAGACGCTAGGTCAATCTTAGCTCGTAGACACGCCTTACCTTCCTCGAAACCGCCGTCTCGCATCTTTTCAAATAGCGCTAAGTTTTCTTCAGGAGTACGGTCACGGTACGGGCTTGGCTTACCTGGTTGAGTAAGTGTGCCACGGTACTCTCGGATCTGCTCAGGACTTAGCTCTTCAACGTACGCTAAGCCTTTGTTAATTAATTCCACTGCGTAGCCGTAAAGCTTGTCGAAATAGTCTGATGAATAACATACTTCACCATCCCACTCGAAGCCTAACCAGCTCACATCATTCTTAATTGACTCAACGTATTCAACGTCTTCTTTTTCTGGGTTTGTATCATCAAAACGAAGGTTACATTTACCCTGATAGTCCTGAGCAATACCGAAGTTCAAGCAAATTGACTTAGCGTGACCGATATGCAGATAGCCATTTGGCTCTGGCGGGAAACGAGTATGCACGCTTGTGTGTGTACCATCCGCTAAATCTTTATCGATGATCTGGCGAATGAAATTCGATGGACGAGCTTCAGCTTCACTCATCTATAGCACCTCAATTGTTGTAGTATTGTCAGAGAAATTGATCTTCGAACAGGCGTGAGCATGTTCAAAGCATATAACGACTAATGATCCACAATTCTTAATCAATACACAACTACAACCGAAGCTTTATTCGCAAATAATCCCTGTTTTATATTGATAACAGTCAAAAGCTGGTTAGCTTTTCAGCGAATCCGTTTTGTTTAGCTTCAAACGCAAGAAAGCCTCCCAAAGGATAACTCCTATCACTTAACGTGTTTGGAACGAACTGGATAGCGAGTCTTATTCATACGAACGGTCCTTGATTTGGGCCGTTTTTTTCGCTCTGGCAGAATGTAGCGCTTCACTCGCTCTCGCATCGCCCTTAACTTTTTGGGGATCG